>JBGSIK010000499.1:0-5623 GCA_041742575.1 Candidatus Krumholzibacteriia bacterium | reverse complement strand
CTCGACCCGCCCCTCGCACTCCGAGCGCCCGATCTCCCGCGCTCCGTTTTGGACGAGTTCGGCCTCTCCGCCGAGGAACTGCCCGGAGATCTCTATCTGATCCGGGCCCCTTCTCCTTTCCCCGCCGATGCCGGCGTTGTGGTCCACGCCCGGAAAAGAGACTTTTTCGTCGTGTCCGGCACCGACGCGGCAATCAAACGCCTGCGCGCAAGAGGGCTTCAGGTTCAGACGATCGGCTCCGACGCGCGGCGGCCGGCCTCCCCGGCACGAACCTGGCGGGGAATCACTGAACCAGACCCGAGAGTCCAGGCCATGGCCGACGAGGTCGCCTGGGAGGGTGTGTATGCGAAGATCCACATGCTCGAGATGTACAGCACACGGCACATGGACACTCCCCAGCATGCCGCCGTTGCCAACCGGCTGTACGACTTCTTTGTCGATCTCGGCCTCGACGTCGAATTGCAGACATTCCCCTTACCCCCCCCTGCGGGCGACCCCCACTTTGGCCACAACGTGATCGCCACGCAGCTTGGGGCAGTCTGGCCCGATTCCATCGTGATCATTTGCGGTCACTACGACTCGATATCCGAGATCCCTCTGCTGCTGGCACCCGGCGCCGACGACAACGCCAGCGGGGTCGCCGCCGTAATGACAGCCGCCGAGATTCTGTCCCGGCACGAGTTCGATTACACCATCCAGTACATCTGCTTCGCCGCGGAAGAGCTTTACGCGTACGGGAGCAAGTACTTCGTGATGCACGCCGTGAGGGACAAACTAAAAATCGTCGGTGCGCTCAACTTCGACATGATCGGCTACTGGACGCCGGGGGCGGACTTCGACCTGGAGGTCGAGGCCAACGAACCGTCGGCGTGGCTCGGGCACGCCGTCATGAACGCCGCGGCGCTCTATACCGACATGCCGTGCCAGCTTTACATCACCGACATCGGATGGTCCGACAACGCCGCGTTCTGGGCGCGCGGGTACGCCGCATTGAATCACGAGGAAGCCTGGGATTTCGACGATCCCGATTTCAATCCCCACTGGCACACGAGTACCGACATATCGAACTTTGTGAACCCGGATTTCACCACGGGGAACACCAAGGTGGCCGTCGCCGCGCTGGCCACTGTGGCCGGGCTCTCGCCCCCGCCAACCGGGGCTGTTGCCGGACGTGTGGTCGCCGACTGCCCCATCGCCGGGACGGGCTTGCTCGGTGTGGTCGTGGACGTCTTTCCCGCCGATAACGACGAACTTGCCGGCAGTGATACCACGAACGCCAACGGCGAATACCAAATCGCGGGACTTCTCGCCGGCGACTACACGCTCGCTATCGTCACGCCGATCGGGTATGCCACCTCCTCCGAGGAAACCGCGGTGACCATCACCGGCGGCCAGACGACCGCCGCCGACTTCGACTTGAGTTGCATCAATGCCACATCCAGGGCGTGGGCGGCCGGTTACTGGACGCATGAGTTCGCGGCGGCGGTCTGCCGCAGAGGGCACCGGCACAGTGATGCCGCCGCGCTGTGCCGCTACCTCGACACCATCGACGCCCACTTCAATCATAATGTGTTGAACCCGGTGGTCGTGTACCAGCCGCCGGAATCCGGCGAATGCCGTGACAAGCTGCTCGCTGCGTACGAGGTCCTCAGGCTCGAGGGCAACTGCAGCATGTCGACGCAGGCACGGCGGCAGCTTTTTGCGCTGTTGCTCAATGTGGCGAGCGGCAAGCTCGCGCCGAGGGAGAGCGCGAGCAGGGACGGGGCCACTGTGTCCCAGGCCATCACCTTTTGCGATTCCCTCCTCGATGATGCCGACAGGAGGAATGACGGTGTCGCCGAAACAGTAGCGATGCGTTTGAACACGGGGCACCGCGTGCCCCCAGGCGTAATACCGCTGGGCACGAAAGACATCGCCTACGCGCCGCCGCTTGAAGAGACCGCCTCTCCGACCGGTCTCTCACTGGAAGAGGCTTATCCCAACCCCTTCAATCCGACGACGACGATTCGCTTTTCGATACCGGAGGCCGGGATCGTCAACCTGCGGATATACGACGTCGCCGGCCGCCCTGTGCAACGCCTGGTCTCAGGTCCGACTCCCGCCGGCGAACACGCCGTCGTGTGGGACGGTCGTGACGCCGCCAACCGCGCCGTTTCCGCCGGCATCTACTTCGTCCGGCTCGAATCGAACGGGAAGGCGCAAACAAAGAAGATCGTGCTGCTCAGATGACCCTCTCAAGATCCTGTCGAATCCCCGCCGGCGCGCTGCAAGGCTGACCTGCCGTGCGCGAAGCGGTCGGTGGGCGCGCGTGATCTAGCGTTGCGACTGCAGACGATTCCGCTCGTTCCGACATGCCAATGTTGTTGTTCGGATGAAACGATATTTCTGCCGTTCGAGAGAAATGACTTGACGGGAATTTTGGAGACGGGACTCCGATCCCTCGAGTCCCCTTCAGATAGACCTCTGTTCTGTCGTAGGGCGTGCCGAGAGCGCGCTCACGGCGATGTTTGACTTTTTTCCTGCCTCGGCTGGCTTCCCGCGTTCTCGCGCCCCATACGGCAGCTCAAAACGCCCATGGTATATTTAATACAAATCCTGCAACCCACCTCCCAGGTTGCTCACGTCGTCCCTTCAACTGGGAGGTCCTCGATGCTTTCCCTCAAAGGCTTGTCCGACCGCGAACTCGTCGCTCGCCTGCGAAGCCTGGTCGAAAAAGAAAAGTCCCTCACACTGGAAATCGTCTCCCACCTAGTCGAAGTCGCGCGCCGGGGACTCCACCTCGCCAAGGGCTACGGATCGCTCTACGATTACTGCAAAGGGGAGCTCTGCTACACGGACGCCTCGGCCTGGCGGAGGGCCCGGGCAGCGCAGGCGATTCTTCGCTGCCCGGAGGCGTGGGAGCGTCTGGTGGACGGACGAGTGACCCTGTGCTCGTTGGGGCGCGTGCAGGGGTTTATTACACCGTCGGTGCTCAAGGAGATATCCGGAAAGTCTAAAACAGAGGTGGAGTGGATCGCGGCACGCTATGACGGCAAGGGAGTCTCGCCCGACCGGACGCGGCCAGTAATCGTGCCGAAACCGGCAGGCGTGGTGCAATCTGGCGCGAATGGTGCGGGACTTCGCGGCGAAGTCATGTTATCGAGCCAAGAGAACACTCGGGAACAAGTGGATGCGGGTCGACTTCGCAGCGAAGCGGGCCCCGGGGAACGGCCGGAAGAGGGTGGACTTCGCGGCGAAGTCGCGAGCGCGCGTGTCGAGCGCAGCGATAGAATCGAGTTCCAGCACAAATGGAAGATCGAGGGCGTTGTGTCCAAAGACGTCAAGGCCAAGCTCGATCGGTGCAAGTCGCTGTTATCAAGCAAGTACCCCCGGGGCGTGGACTACGAGACTCTGTTCGGTGAGCTTTCGGAGCTATTCCTCGAGCATTTCGATCCCGAGCGAAAGACAGAACGGCGTAAGAGGTGCGAGGCCAACAAGAAGCCCCGTGCGAAGACAACTGCGAAAATGCCCGCAAAGGCGATCGCGACACGGCATATTCCGGCCCATGAAAAAGAGCGCGTCTGGACCCGTGACGGGGGCCGGTGCGCCTATGTCGGGCCCGACGGCGAGCGGTGTAACTCGACGTTTGATCTGCAGATCGATCATTACCCGATTCCGTTTGCGCGGGGAGGTCCGAGCGAGGCCGGCAATCTTAGACTACTATGCGCGCGGCATAATCGATATACGGCGAGTCAAGTGTTCGGACGCTTGTGTAACGCCCGTCACGCACCGCGAACCACGGGCGGGGAGCACACAGAGCGCTTCACACACCGACGCGAGTAGCCTCGGTAAGGAGCGCCCAGCCCCTCCAGGGGTCACAGGACGCGAAGGCACGGTGAAGCACAGAACTCCTGAAACTCCCACCGGCCCACGGAACAGCGGGCTGGCCGGCAGAGGTCGTGTTCAGCGCCGCTATGCCATCTTTCGCCGCCCGTCCAGGAAGCGCGCGAAGCGGGCGAGCCCTTCGTCGAGCTTCTCGATCGAGTTGGCGTACGATAAGCGCAGGAATCCTTTCCCGCCGGGCCCGAAGTCGATTCCCGGAGTGAGGGCAACGCCTGTGTTCTCGAGGATCTCGTACGCGAAGGCGAGCACGTCGTTCGTATACCGGCTGACGTTGAAGAAGACATAGAAGGCGCCCGTCGGTTCCACCAGGATCTTGAGCCCCATCTCCCGCAGCCTCCGCAGCACCAGCTCTCGCCGATCTTCATAGCACCGGCGCATCTTCTCCACATCCTCGCCCGCTTGCGTGAGGGCGGCGATGGCGGCAAACTGCGCGAAATCGGGAGGTGAGATGAGGAGGTTCTGCTGCAGCTTCTGCATCGGCCGGAGCAGATATTCCGGCACGATGGCGTAGCCGAGCCGCCAACCGGTCATGGCGAAAAGCTTTGAGAATCCGCTCACGACGGCTGCGCTCGGATCGAATTCCAGGATGGAGTGAGCTTTGTCCCCATAAGTCAATCCGTGATAGATCTCGTCAGAGACGATCAGTGTCCGCCCGCGTGTGATCTCCGAGAGCTCCCGCATTCGCTCGGGCGAGGTTACGATGCCCGTTGGGTTGGAGGGAGAATTGAGCAGCAACGCGCGCGCGCCTCTATCGACGATCTCTTCGACCTGTCGGGGATCGTACTGGAACCCTTCCTCCTCCCGGACGGGGAGACGCACCGACTGCGCGTGGCATGCGCGGACGAAGTTGGGATAGCAGGCATAGTGGGGATCGGTCATGAGCACCCTGTCGCCGGGATCGAGCATGGCCATGTAGAGGAGCAACATCGCTCCGGAGGTTCCGAGGGTCACGATGACACGGTCCGGCGAGACTTCGACGCGGTACTGCCGGTGCATCCACGCGGAGATCGCTTCGCGCAGCTCGGGATGCCCGAGAGAATGCGTGTAATGGGTGTGGCCGTCGCGCATGGCGCGAATGCCGGCTTCCCGTATGACTTCCGGCGTGTCGAAATCCGGCTCGCCGACTTCCATGTGGATGATGGACCGGCCCTGACGCGCCAGCACACTCGCCCGTTCCAGCACGTCCATCACCAGAAAGGGCGGCATTTCGGTGCCGACCCGGCTCACTTTGTCGCTTGTGGTGCGCTCGTTCACAGAATCTGCCTTTCCAAAGGTGTCCAACAGCCTGTCGTTGGGCTCGATGATACCGCACGAACCACGTGGGACGGAATGATGGAAATACAGAATATCGGCGTGCGCTGCGGGATGTTTGCGGTGACGGGGCCGACAGGATGTCCGCGGTGAGCCGCGTCGAGGTCAACCGGCGCGGCCGAGCAGTCTCTTCGCGGCGAAGTAGTACGGATGCGCGGCGTCCCAAACCCGGCCCAGGACGTCCTCCTGGATCCGATATCCCAGCCGGGAAAGCACCGCCTCGCCATTGTAGAACTTCTTGAGTTCTCCTCCCCATTGACTCTTGAAGAAGTACACGCCGTGCCGGGAATCACTCGTGGGCAAGTTCGGGGTGCACCCTCCCAAATCGAAGATCCTGCATCCGTCCGCTCGCGCGGCGCGAATCGCCGCCCAGAAACACGCGGTGGGGCCGTGCATCCCCGTCAGCCGCCGGTCGCGCGTCGAAGCCGCC
>JBGSIK010000498.1:0-9701 GCA_041742575.1 Candidatus Krumholzibacteriia bacterium | reverse complement strand
CCCCCCCCCCCCCCCCCCCCCCCCCCCCCCCCCCCCCCCCACCCCCGACGCCATACAAACTACAGCCCCCGAAAGATCGCTGTCAGTACGGCGGAGGCTGCATGCCCATGTCGGCCCATTCCTCCTGGGCCGGCCCGTACAGCCCCGGCACTCTCAGACCCGCCTGCCGCATGAGCACCGTCATCTGCCCCCGATGATGGATCTCGTGATTCAAGAGCCCCGTGAGCGTGAAGCCGCGCTCCCACTGCTGGCCGTACAGATTGTCCGTCTCCGTGAGACTCTTGTCCGTCCAGTTTTTCTCCACCGCCTTCCGGAACTCCGCCGACACCAGGCGGTAGCCTTCGGCGATCTCGGCGGCAGTTCGGGGCGGCGTCGATTCCGGGTCGACGGCCGTGAGCGGCAGCCCCGTGAGTTTCATCATCTCCGGGACCGTGGTGACGATGTGCCACCCCAGCTCGCGCAGCGACCGGCGCCCCTTCTCAACCGCGCGGTCCAGGGATTCGTCGGTCAACCGCTCGAACATCGAGAGCGTCCCCGTGGCCATGGCGTCATATGCTTTGAAAAAATCGTCTATCCGGCGGAACATGTTCGTACCACCCCGTCGTTCATTCCATGTCCGGTGCCATTCCCGGTTCCATCTCCGAAACGGCCGCCACAAACTCGTCGAAAGTCAACATGCGATATCCGGCCGGCGGTTCGAATTCCGAATCCGGGATGTCCTTCTTCTCCAGCTTCTGCATGGAGACGTTGTCCACGGCGCGCTCGTCGTCCTGACTCACGCTCTTCAGCACGAATCCCATTTCGTAAAGCTTCATGTACTCCGGCGTCGCTTCCGGGAGCGTCCCCATCATCGCTGCCGCCGAGGCGGAGCACCCGATGAACTTGGACAGGAAGCCCGTGAGCGGGCGATAGTCGTCCATGACCGCTTTGTCGGTCGTGAGCCAGACTTCCTCGTACAGCTTGCCGTCGGCCGTGACTTTGTACTTCGTGGTCTCGAGTCCCGCTATGGCGCCGCCGCTTCCCTCCTTCGTCACAACCACCTTCGGAGCTTCCTTCTTTTTCCCGCCCATCATCTGCTCAACCATGGCGCGCTGCTCCGGCGGCATGCTCCCCAACGCTTTGTCCATCATGCCCGACATCGCCTTGCAGAACTCGGCCACCGTCCCCACCGCGCACACCTTCTTGCTATGATCGAACATGATCATCTTGTCCTTGGCGGCGTTCATGATGACGCCCCCGTAATCCTCATTGAGCCTCAGCCGTCCCTTGGACAGCGCGCCCGTCTGCCCGTCAGCGTCCGTCAAGAGCCAGCCCGCATCCGCGGTGACACCCCACACCATCAACACGGCCAAGATACCCAAGCACATCGCAACTTTCTTCATTCGTAACCCTCCCTTGGGTTCGACCGGCGCCACACGGCGCCGGTGCAGACCGCTATTGTAACTCTCCCGAGACCGTATTGTCAAAAACGCTCGTTGGAATCGTCGCGGGGTTTCGCCGCACCCGGTCATCCCCGCAAACCCGCAACCACACGGCGTTTGCCCAGGGCGCCCTCGATCGCCATGAACTCCCCGATGTTGTCCATGGTGACGAGCCCCACCAACTGCCCGCGGGAAGAGACCGGGGCCGTGTTGCACTGGCAGGCGGTGAGCCTTTGGAAAGCCGTTTCCAGCATCTCGGAGGCCTCCACCGTCTCGAATTCGCGCCGCATGACCTCCGAGACCCGCACGTGTGATCCCAGTTTCGCGAGGCCGCCGAGCAGCTCTTTCTGTAGCAGCACCCCCACCACACGCCCGTCCTCGACCACCGGAAAGTCCTTCTGCGTGCTCGAGAGCGTGAGCTCGATCGCCTGCGCGAGTGTGGAGGATGGCGTGAGCGTGTGGAACTCCGTGATCATCGCGCGGCTGATCGGGATACCGCTCAGGGACGACTTCATCTGCACCATGCTCGATTCCTGCGCCGCGCCGATCCACACGAAGAACGCGATAAAGATGAGCATCGGGTTGGTGAAGAGACCGACGAAACCGAACCCCAGCGCGAGCGTCTGGCCGATCGAAGCCGCAAGACTCGTGGCCCGCGTGTATTCCATGCGTCGCGCCAGAAGCGCGCGCAGCACACGCCCCCCGTCCATTGGAAACGCCGGAATCATGTTGAAGAGAACGAGGAACACATTGACCGCCATCAAGCGCTCCAGGAACGGACCTCCCGTCACCGTGAGCCGCTCGAACGGAACCAACCATCCCGCCGTGGTGAGGAGGAGCCAGAGAGCGACGACGATCACCACGTTCACCGCCGGGCCCGCGAGCGCGACCCATAGTTCCTGCCTCGGATCCTCCGGCATGCGTTCGAGCCGCGCCACTCCGCCGATCGGAAGCAGGGTCACGTCGCGCGTCTTGATCTTGTACTTCCGGGCCGTGAGCGCGTGACCGAACTCATGCAGGACCACGCACATGAAGATCACGATGATGAACACGATGCCCGAGATCACGGACGCAAGCGTCTTTTCTTGCGCCCAGTGGACCACGCCCACCCACGCGAGCAGCAGCAGGAAGGTGAGGTGCATGTAAACCGGAATGCCGAAATACGTTCCCAGTTTGATCGACCATTTCATGGGATGACTCCCGCCTTGCGGCTAGACGAAACCGATGAGACCACGAGTCGTATGCTCCTCCTATTATATAGGCGCTTGCCGCCCCCCGCAACCCGGACAACCGGAACAACCCGGAACTCCCGGAACGAATCGGGCATTTAGGGACACTGCCGCCCACTTCGAGCACTAGCAGCCCGCGCGGGTCCTGTCGCCGATCACCCGACGCCCGAATCGTTGGTATGGCGTCGGACGCTTCGCAGCCCCGCCCGGATGCAGTCCGCTTCCTATTGCAGGCGGCGCCAAATGGTCGTATCGTTAACGCCATCGGCCGGGAGTGTTCCCGAGCCGCGCTTCTTTATCGCGAATTCGAAAGGTGCATCGTATGAATGGCGGCGTTCCAACCAACGTCTGGCTCTGGGTCGGCTTCCACATTTTCTTGTTCGCCGTGCTCGCGCTCGATCTCGGCGTTTTCCACCGCAAGGCCCACGCCGTCCGGATCCGCGAGGCCCTGATCTGGTCCGTGGTGTGGACCGTCGTGGCACTCCTCTTCAACCTCGGCGTGTATATTTTCGCCGGCACCAAACCCGCCGTTCAGTGGTTCACCGCATACCTCATCGAGCGGTCGCTCAGCTTCGACAATCTCTTCGTGTTCCTGATGATATTCACGTACTTCAAGGTGCCGCCCCAGTGGCAGCACAGGGTGCTCTTCTGGGGCATACTCGGCGCGCTCGTCACACGGCTCACGTTCATCCTCGCCGGGGCCGCGCTCCTGCGCCACTTCCACTGGCTCTTCTATGTGTTCGGCGCTTTTCTCGTCGTGACCGCCGTGCGCATGGTGTTCAAGCGCGACCAGGGATTCGATCCCGAACGCAGTCTCGTGTTCCGCATTTTCCACCCCATCATGGCCGAGCGCACGTATACTAGCGGCAAGTTCTTCGTCCGGGTGGGCCGCCAGCTCAAGATCACGCCGCTCTTCATGGTGCTCCTCATGATCGAGTCCACGGACATCGTCTTCGCCGTCGATAGCGTGCCCGCCGTGCTCGCCATCTCGCTCGACACCTTCATCGTGTACACGTCCAACGCGCTCGCGATCCTCGGGCTTCGCGCGCTCTATTTCGCCCTTGGCGGTCTCATGGACATGTTCGAATACCTCCACTACGGTGTGGCGGCGATCCTCGCCTTCGTCGGCGCGAAGATGATCGTCGCCGATTTCGTACACGTGTCGACCGGCTGGTCGCTGCTCGTGATTACCGTGATGCTCGCCGCGGCGATCGCCGTGTCCATCGCCATCCCACGAAAAGACAAGAAGGACGGCGCGCCGTGAAAAGCTTCTTTAAGCACCTCCGCAAGTATCTGTTCCGCGGCTTCCTCGCCATGATCCCCATCGCGTTGTCGGTGTTCGCAATCTACTTCCTCTATAACGCCGTCGATCGCCGCGTGGGGCTGCTGTGGCGGCGGCTGTTCGACTTTGACGTACCCGGTCTGGGAATCCTGACGGTGCTCGTGATTCTCTACCTCGTCGGGCTCATCGTGAGCAACGCCGTCGGGCGCCAAGTCATGAGCGTCGTCGAGCGCGTGTCGCGCCGCATGCCGCTCATTCGGACCACGTATCAGATCGGGAAGCAGTTTTCCAGCACCCTGTCGCTCCCCGAGGGGCAGATGTTCAAGCGGCCGGTGTTGATCGAGTTTCTCCGGCCCGGCGTGTGGACGCTCGGGTTCGTGACGGGGACGGTGGAGGACAGGCGCTTCGGCGATGAACGGTATCTCAAGGTCTTCGTCCCCACACCACCAAACCCGACCAGCGGCACCATGGTGCTCGCGCGGGAATCGCAGACCCGCGACCCGGGCTGGACGCTGGAAGAGGCGCTCAAGACCGTGATCTCGGGAGGGATCATCGGTCCGGACGAGCTTCGGGAGCCGTCGGAACCGCCTGCTCTATAGGGGGTCTGGTGGTGGATCGCGGCGGCCAGGCGCTCCGATATGCGGCGGCAAAGAGCTGACAATACAAGCGGCTAGAGAGCGAGTTGGGTCAACTCGTGCTTTCTGAATCCTCTCTGGTTTGATAGAATTCGAATATGATCCGGAAAATCGTCGGCAAATATCGGCTCGAAGATCCTTCCGCCGCGAAACGCGATTTGGAGTACTGGCTACGCAAGCCGGCCGCGGAGCGCGTGGCCGCGGTGGATGCCTTGAGGAAAATGTTCCATGGAAGTTCAGCCCGACTTCAGAGAGTTGCTCGCGTTATTAAACAAGTACAAGGTTGAGTACCTCATTGTCGGAGGGTACGCCCTCGCTTTCCACGGGGCTCCGCGTTTCACCGGCGACATCGACATTTTTGTGCGCCCCGAACCACAGAACGCGGCGCGGATTCTGAATGCCCTGCATGAATTCGGCTTCGGCTCGCTAGGTCTGACAGAAGAAGACTTCTCCACTCCCCACAATGTAGTGCAGCTTGGTACGCCGCCCGTTCGCGTGGACCTCGTTACTTCTCTGACTGGCGTCTCGTGGGAAGACGCCGCGGCGGCGGGCGCTGTTCACAGCTTGGGCCTTAAGGATTCAACTATGCCCGGTGCTGGCGGGGATCGCCGTAGCTGAAGGCCGTTCGTTAAGTCGCCTGATGAACTCGGTGCACTTCGATAGCGTGGGAGCTTGAACTCCGGGAGGAGGAACGTGATGAGAATAGCAATTGCGTCTGTCGCCAGTTTGTTGGTGGCGGGATTTTGCTCCGGTGTCATCCTCGCCGGCAGTGGCAGCGCTGTTGCCACGGCCCCGAACGACTCCCTGTTCGAGCAACAGCGCCCTTACTTCGATAAGATGAATGTGCTCGAGGCCTGGAAAATCACCAAAGGCGATCCGTCAGTTGTGATCGGCCTTTTGGATTCCGGATTTGATTTCTACCATCCCGATTTGGAGGGCAAGCTCAAACCCGGATTCTACGCCGACAACGTGTATCACCCCGAGACATATGGCGTCGTTGCCCACGGTACGCTCGTGGCGAGCCTCATGGTGGCCAAGACCGATAACAAAATTGGAATCGCCGGCCTCGCTCCCGATTGCACCGTTCTCGCGGCTTCCGCGGGGGTCATCGAACACACACTCATCAGGATGAAGCACGAATTCGATGCGGCCCATCCTGGCGCCACACTGGAGGAGTGGCAGGCGGAGATGTTCAAACACGTCGCGGATTTGCAGAAGTTCGGCGCGGATTGGGCCAACTTCATAACGAGGTCCAATGCAGATGCGATCCGATACCTGGTGGACCAGGGTGTGAAGGTCATCAATTCGAGCAATTACTACGACTACTCGCTCATCGAGCGTGGCGGAGGTAAAGAAGCCGTCAAAACCCTGGCCGACGCATTTGCATATGCCGCGGTAAAGGATGTTGTGATCGTGATCGGGGCTGGGAACCTGTCCAAAGAGGTCAAGGATTATCCCGGCGACAGCACCACCGTCATCGTGGCGGGCGCCAGCATGCTGGATGATACCCGCTGGGAGCAGACCGAAAAGCATATGAACCAGGAGATCACGCAGGGTTCCTGCTATGGTCCGAGGTTGACCGTGATGGCGCCCGTGCAGGATTTGGTCGTGTGCCTGCCTCACGAAGAACGGTTCTACATTGCCGACAATGGCCCCATGGGGGTAGTTGACGATGAGTTCGAGGCCCCTTACGACACGATGACGGTAGGCGCCACCTCTGCCGCCGCACCCATCGTCGCGTCGCTCGTCGCGCTCGTGCGGTCATTGCGCCCCGACCTCTCGGCCAAAGAAGTCATTCAAATCATCGAGCAGGGTGCAGTGGATATCGGGCCGCCGGGCCGCGATACCTATAATGGATATGGCCGGATTGATTTTTTGAAGACTCTGGAGTTGGCAAAAACGTGGGAGCATCAGTAGTCTCATCGTGGTCCAGGGAGAAAAGATGAACCGAGTCATCCAATTTGAAATCCACGCCGCCGTCCCCGAACGCGCGGCGCAGTTCTATCGTGAGGTGTTCGGCTGGGACATCAACAAGTGGGTCGTACCCGGTGTCGAGATGCCGAAGGAAAACCGGTACTGGCTGGTCACCACCGGCCCTCAGGAGGAGCCGGGCATCAACGGCTAAGGACACAGAGGGAAACATCTTCGGCATGATGCCGGACGACAAGAGCGCGGGATGAGCGGTCGGCCGCCGAGCGGATTGCCATCAGTTCTTCATGAGAGGTATGGGAAATGAACTTTCGACGGTTTTTGGGCCTGCTAACGCTGGTACTGGCTCTGTCTATGAATGCCACGCTTGTGGCAGCAGTTGGCGACGGCCTGCAGGTGGGTGACAATGCCCCAAGTTTCGTGGCCAATGACCAGGACGGCAACCTATGGAAGTCCGAGGATCATCTCCGTAAGGGCTTTCTCGTCGTATATTTCTATCCTGCAGCGATGACCGGCGGCTGCACAGCACAGGCTTGCAGTTACCGCGACCAAAAGAACGGCCTCGACGATTTGCACGTCGAGATCGTCGCCGTAAGCGGCGATCCGGTGAGAAACCTCAAGTACTTTCAGGAAGCCAATCAGTTGAATTTCACTCTACTCTCGGACGTCAGCGGCGAAATCTCTACGAAGTTCGGCGTGCCGGTGGGCAAGGGCGGCTCGATTACCCGTAGCATCGGTGGTGAAGACAAAACCTTGGACCGCATGGTTACCGCATCACGCTGGACATTTGTCATAGACCCGCAGGGGAAAGTCGTCTACAAGGACGCCGAAGTCAATCCTGCCGAGGACAGTCAAAAGGTCATCGATTTTGTGCGCAAGCACAGTCCGGCTAAGGAATGACAAGCACTTTCGCGGCATGTGTTTTTGAGTGCGCGATTGATTCCGCACACCCCTCACCCTGAATAAGGAGAAGCTACTCATGTACAAGTTGCCGGTATTGCTCGTGGCCGCTCTTTTGATCGCTGGTTGTGAAGGGGATGCTGGCCCAACTGGTCCGGCGGGGAACGCCAACGTCAAGGTAGGCACGATCTCGCCAACCAACGCTCAGTGGATTGCCTACTCCAATTGGACGATGACCACTGAAGTGGGAACGGAGACTGCCCACTCGACGCGCTATGTGGATATCGCCGTCCCCGAGATCACGGCGGACATCATCGCGAAGGGTGCCGTTCTGGTGTATTTCGAGGCGGAGACGGGATCCGATCGGTGGACAGCATTACCGTACGAGTTGCTGCACTACACCCGCGCCTACTTCATCAACGTCGTCTACGAAGTGCAAGTGGGCAAGATCCGGCTGCACTACTTCCTCATGCCGGGCCCATCAGGCGCCACCGTCCCGGACGTGGCGACAAAGGTGATCCCTACCTACGACTTCAAGTATCTGGTGATCGAAGGGACAGCGCTGTTAGACCTTCAGGCGGGTGGAATCGATCTGTGAAAATGTTCCTTTTATTAAGGTAGTTGAAGGAGAGGAATTAGAGGCTTTGAAGGGGGCAAAGAAGACGCCTTCAAGAACCCAGATTGTCATAATGGAATGTTCTCAAGAAGGTGAACGAATTTATCAGTTCTTTTCGAATACCGGATTCTGTTTTACCTTGAATTCGGTCGGTCACGGCCGGCGCTGCGTGGACATGCCCCGCTCAGTCAGGCTGACAAAACCATGACGAATAACCGGAAAGTCCATTGCACAACACTGGGCCTGGCGATCCAGGCTCTCGCCTGCGTCTTGCTCGCCCTTCCTGGCTGCGGCGAGCATGAGAGAGTCCCCTCCTCCGACTATTCCAACCTCGACCCCGACGCATCAAAGGAGTGGGAAGTGACGTCCATCGATCGCACCTACAGAGTGCGGCGGTTCACAGTCTCGGACTCCACACTCATTCTCCAAGATGTCCTGTGGGTTGAGAATCGCGAACGGGACGGATATCTGACGGGTGCGCGCGGCAAACTCGAACCATCGGAGCTCCCGATTGTGCTGCGGTTTGAAGACGTTCGATCCGTTCGTTCCGTCGAACCGTTGTCGAGCAAGGAATATCTCGGGATTACTACTGGCGTATTGGTGTTTGTGCTCGTATTTGCGCTTTTCGCCTTGACTTCCATAAGACTGTTTGATAGCTGAAATTGGTGAGCAGCCCGTCTCAAGCATCTTCGAGCTCTGGGGCGGTGGGTCGCTCGATCTCCACCGATCGAGATGTATCG
Organism: Candidatus Krumholzibacteriia bacterium; assembly: GCA_041742575.1. Lineage (GTDB taxonomy): Bacteria > Krumholzibacteriota > Krumholzibacteriia > WVZY01 > JAKEHA01 > JBGSIK01. The sequence goes on along the minus strand of JBGSIK010000498.1, from coordinate 949 downwards.
CGGGCGTGTATCAAATGCCCGAAGCCATCGCCGCCGGAGCGATGCCGCTCGCTCTTCGACAAAACTCGCCCAATCCCTTCAATCCCGCGACCCGGATCGAGTTCGATCTGCCGGAGCGGAAGCTCGTGTTGATACGGTGGCGCGCCACGGCGGGGACCGGCCGTGAGAAGAAGGAGCCGTGTTGATGGAAGACAAGATTCTTTCTCTCGAGAATGGGGCCATGGAACGATGGCGCAACGGAGATCCTTGGGGCTTTGTTGAAATCAGCGCCGAAGATGTTACTTACGTGGATCCCGGCCGAACCAGTCCTGTCATCGGCCTGGAGGAATTCAAGACGTACATGAGGCAGTTTGAGGGGAAAGTCTGTTACCAGCGTTCAGAATTCATCGATCCCAAGGTCGTGATCGTCAGGGATGCCGCGGTCCTGTCGTACAACTATCGCTCTTCAGTCCTCACACCGGAAGGAAACGTCGCCAACCAGACCCCTTGGAATGCCACTGAGGTGTACTTCAAGCGGGACAATCAGTGGACAATCGCTCACACGCATTGGTCTTATGTCCGGCACCGGCTGCCCGAGAGTGTGGAAGTCCCCGTCCCGATGCAGTTGTCGCCCAGGAAATTCGACGGGGTTCTGGGTGAGGTCATGGCGCTCGAATCGGCGGCGATGGAGCGGTGGCGCAAGGGAGACCCCTGGGGGTTCATCGAAATCAGCGCTCCGGAGGTGACTTACTTCGACACAGGAACGCTGCAGCGAATAAACGGGCGGGAGGCCTTGAAAACCGAGTATGCACGACGGCAGGGAAAGATCTTCTATGATGTCATGGACTTCGTCGACCCGATGGTGCAGGTCTGCGGCGACGTGGCGGTGCTGGTGTATCGCTTCTTTTCGACTTGCCTGAATCCGGACGGCTCTGTCGCGAACCGGACGCCTTGGAATTGCACAGAAGTC
>JBGSIK010000497.1:0-5127 GCA_041742575.1 Candidatus Krumholzibacteriia bacterium | reverse complement strand
TGCCGGGCTCGTCGCGGCGCAGCTCGCGGCGCCGTTCGAATACGCCCGCCGGTTCGCGCTGCCGGCGGCCTGGATATGGCCGCTTGCGATCTGGTCCGGAATGGGGACGCGCGAGGCGCGATTCCACACCGGCGAACTGGTCTTCGCATCGCCCTATCCGCTGTCGCGCCAGTTTCCCGCGATCTGGGTGGCGGGTCTCTTGATCTCCATGTGCACAGCCGTTCCCATGCTGATACGCGCACTCGCGGCAGGGGAATCCGGCCAACTCGTAGTGATGCTGACCGGAGTTCTGTTTGTGCCAACGTTCGCGTTGGCCCTCGGGACAGTGAGCGGCTCGAGGAAGCTGTTCGAAGTGGGTTATCTGCTCCTCTGGTACGTGGGGCCCGTCAACGGCCTTCCCTCTCTCGATTTCCTCGGCACCACCGATGCTGCGGCCGAGACATCCATCCCGCTCGTTCGCGTGTTGTTGTCACTCGCGCTGCTCTGCGTCGCGTTTCTGTGGCGGCGACGTCAGTGCGCGTGAAGCAAACAAAGCGCGGCACATAGACTCGGTGGAATGCATCGCGCTCGGAAGAACTACTTCACTCCGTAGAACCGGATCAAGGGTTGCGCTGCAGGCGCTTGCACTCCTCGCGGGCGCCCCAGCCGTTGATGACGTAGCCGACAACGTCCGGTCCCAGATAGACGGGTTCGTAACCGATGTCACCGCGGCTGGATGCCAGTTCGTTCTGCGGCACTGTGGGTTGTCCGGTGTACGGGTTGTTGACAAGCGGTCGCGGCAGGAGGTCCATGACCGTATGGCCGGCGAGAGTGGTGTCGACATCGACGTCGCCGGGGAAGAAACCGGAGTTCTCTCCCGCGAACCGTTCCACGGCGTCTTCCAAACGCACGCAGTTGAGTACGACCGTCTCGTCTTCGGGCGACCATGGGTACAGAGTGATGATCACGATCCCGGCGTGCGCGCCGACGCCGTCAATAAGATAGCCGTCCCAAATCCCGTCGCCGTTTGGATCCACGGCCACGTAGCCTGTTTCTCCACAATTCGCGGCTCCACCATCGACCGGCTCGGTTTCGCATCGTGTGAATGGGTTCTGCAGGAAGTTGCCGCCCGGGAGGAGGTCGATCACGGTTTGGCCTGCCGCGCTATTATCCGCGAGATTGGCGGGATACACGCCGTTGTTCTCCGCCGCAAAGGCCTCCGCCGCGTCGCGGACGGCAAAGCAATTCTCGATCACGATGTCTTCGAAGTAGAAAACATCGTCCGGATAGTTCGACAGCGACACCACCGGCCCATCGAGGCCGTATCCTGTGATTCGGTAACCGATCGCCCATTCCGTGTACGCGCCGTAATACGGTTGATAACAGGTCTCCCCGGGATAGACCGCAAACCCGTCGCGCGGCGCCGTCCGCAGGCCCGTGTACGGGTTCACCAGTTTCACCCCTTCGGGGAGCAGATCAATCATCGTGAGATGCGTCCTCGAATCAGCCTCCGTGACACTCTCCGGGTACTCCGCCCCCCAGGCCTCGGCGGCCGCCTGGACCGCCTTGCAATTAGCGATCACGAGGCTCTCCAAGGATGGTTCCTCCACCGGCGGCACGGTCGGTGAGACCTCGCTATCCGAATCACACCCAGCGTAAGCGAGAAGAAGCAGCAAGAACGTGATTACATATGACTTCTTCATTTCATGAACCTCCTGAAATAGCGGTCAACATGAAATGCGCATATTCCATGCCCGTGCCGCTGGTGGGTCCGCGGGTGCTCCGCGTTGGTCCGTGGAACGGCCCCGGATTTCGGGAGGTTCCATATGGTTCCTTGGGTCGGAAGGGAATGTGGCGCGGGGGTCGGCCCCTCACGGTCTCTCGAGATCGCGAAACCGCTGCATGACGGCGGACCCGTTCATGGCCTCGAAGAAGAGCTGGTGGCCGAGCGGGTTCCAGTGATCGTCGTGGGTGTACTCGAACCGCTGGCCGAAGCGCGCGAAATGCGCCATGAAAACCGTCTGCATGTCGATCACTTCGTAGCCGGCTTCATTCGCGCGCTCCAGGAAATACCGCCGCATCACGTCGAAGAAGCTGCCGTTGACGCTATCGAGCATCGCGGGCTCATAGAGGTGCGGCCGTATGCCGTCCACCACCAGCAGGATGCGGGACTTGTCCAGCCCCGATCGCACGGGGAGCTCGGCGAGGAACGCATCCACGCCCCGTTTGGATCGCGTGGCCCTCTCCTCGCCCGCCGCGCTCGGCGTGTTGCCCACGTACGCTGTCGGTCTCTGGCCGCGGTCCGCGAGTCTGTCTTTTAGCCGCGAGGGCACCAGAAGGAGTTGGAGATTGATGAGCAGGTAGCGCGCGAGGGCGGAATGTCTCACCAGGAGCTTCGTCCGGCCGGGGGTGTAATCGATCCTCAGCAATTCGAGCGAGCCGTCTTCGCGCTCCGCGAAGTAGTGGTAGCCGGGCTCGGACTTGTACGCGAGGAGGCTTTCGTCGAAGTCGTTCCCCACGACCACGATCGCCATGGCATCGGGCCGGTATTTGTCGCGCGCGTACTCCGCCATGGCCAGATACTGGCTGAGCGGCGATCCCCTGATCGCAAAGGCGTACACGCGGCCCCGGCCCTCGAGAGCTTCCTGCATTCTTCCCTGGCCGGTCTCTTCGTAGGGGACCATGAGCGCCTCCACGTAACTGTCTCCCACAACCGCGAGGAGCGGCCCCGTATCGTCGGCGTGATAGTCGATCCCGCTCAAGAAGCCGTCGTTGTTCACATGGAGCGTGTTGGTCATCGAAAAATCCCATCCCGACGACCAGCGGATAGTGCGGTCGGGCTCGAAACGAAATATGTGGTTATCATCGTTCACGGGCAGTCGATGCTGCGCGTCGCATACGGGAAGAAAACGGAGGACGATCTCCAGCACCAAAGCGACGGCCACGAGGCCGGCGACAATAGAGACGGCGGGGAAGACAATTCTGTGCATGAGCCTCTTGGGCATGGGTCAGCCCGCTTCGTCGGTCGGCACCTTCCGGTTTTTTACTTCAGAAGCACGAGCTTCCGCGTGAAGGTCTCGCGGCCTCCCACCACGAGGCGGGCGAAGTACACGCCCGACGCGGCGGCCCCGCCGGTCGTGCGCCGGCCGTCCCACGTGGCCTCGTATGTGCCGGGCGAGAGCTCGGTATCGACGATGGTCGCGATGAGTTCGCCCGTCACCGAATAGACCCGGAGGGTGACGCGTTGCGGTGCCCCGCCCAGGGCGAGCCCTCCGACCCCGTACGGAATCGTCGTGCTGGGATTGAACGGGTTGGGATAGTTCCGGTCGAGACGGCTCTGGAACGAGAGCGGCGAGTTCGCATCGCTCAGAGTGGTGATTTCGATGCTCGCGCTTCCGCTCCAACCGCTGCTCTGCGATTCCGCGTCGCGAGCCTCGACGCGATAGCGGTGGGTCCCGACCACGTCCGGGATAACGAGCAGGGAAGTGTCGGTCACCGCGGAGGCGACTATGGTGACACTCGCGCAGGTCGGCACGGGCGCGAGGACGTCGACATCGATCCCGTGTTCGCTCACCGCGCCGTCCGTCACGTAAGCGAGACGAAGCAATATCTCATCGCCGACATAAGCGGTGAGCGGGAAGATGGCCTGCACCCAGCCGACGCTCGACCCCGTGATCCCGTATCCACGGTTGGTGCCGTTGGGATTGGTGGCAGTGGTGATGTTCCCGGGTATCGGCGCCCATGTCTCGCCGAAATCGGTGCTCACGTCCACGTAGGCGTAGTCCCAGTCATCCTCGATGGTGTAACTCGTCCAGAACCTGAACGTGTCGGCGGCGGCCGTGACCAGATGCGGGCGATCGGCAGTCAGGGTGTTGTAGATGCCGTTTCCCTGGCCGGAGTAGTACGCGTACGTGCCGCTGTACCGCGTGGTCCCCAGGGAGAACCCCCCGAAATCCCAGTCCAAGGAGAGCGCCTCCGCCTGATCGGTCACGAACAAGGGATTGAGACAGCGTTCCACGTTGTAGGAGACGGCGGGGTTGGGATCGTCGGCTTGGCTTGAAGACCACTCCACCGTATGGATCGGGTAGTAGGGGTCGGCGATCGCGTACATGACGGGCCGGATCGGCCCGAGCACGCGATAGGGATTGTCGGCGTACGCGAGCACGCCCATGTTCATGGGCAGGTTTTCCGCGAACGTGGGCGCGATCATGCTCTCAGCCGGGCCGAAGCCACCGTCGGCGTAGCTGTTCACTTCCGGCGTGAAGGCGAAGATCAGATCCTTCGTGGTCTGCTCGCCGTAGCCCCAGTCGTCGGAATCGCCGTTCGTCAAATAGATCGCGCCGGTCGCCGTGTTGCCGGCGAGATACCCGTTGTAGGCCGTGAGCGAATCGCCGAGGGCGGCAAACACCTTGTGGTGGGGAGTAAACAGCGCATCGTATCCCCACGGGTACAGGAGCAAATCGCCGTAACTATGATACGAGAGCCACATCGTGAACTCCCTTCCGTTCACGAAGTCGCGGATGACCTGAGTTTCCGGTTCTGAGAACCCTGCGGTGCCCCGGTAGACCTCGGAGCTCGGCGTGGGCGAGGAGCCTTCGTTGTCGTATCCCCACTCATATCCAAAATTCCGGTTGAGATCGACGCCGATCGTGAGGTTGGCATTGATCCTGCGGTTCTTCCGCCACCAGGTACTGGAGCCGCCGGAGTGATTCTGTTCGACGTACACATGGCCATCGGGATTGCACATGGGAATGAAGAAGATCTCCTTGCCGTCCACGTGCCCGGTGATCTCGGGATCGGTGCCGTAGTTCTCAAGAAGATGCTCGGCGAAGAGGAGCGCCATCTCCACGGTCATGATCTCGCGCGCGTGGAGGTTCGCCATGTAGAGCACTTCGGTCTCGTCCGTCTCGTCGATCGCGACGTTGTCCGAGATCTTGAGGGCGAATATGGTCCGAGCCTCGATGCTGGTGCCGATCTCGTAGACCTTGCAGATGGCCGGATAAGCGGTCTCCCATGCGTGAATGGTGCTGTCGAGCTCGGCGTACGTGTGGTAGAGGCCCAAGTTCGCGTCGAGCGCCGCTGCCGCCCGGTCGACGTCGGCGACCGGCAATACGGAGGCGGGGTACCCCAGCGCCAAGATGCGCTCGA
>JBGSIK010000496.1:0-7373 GCA_041742575.1 Candidatus Krumholzibacteriia bacterium | reverse complement strand
GTGGTGAAGGCCGGTGGTAGGCTCGTCCAGGATGTACAGCGTTCTGCCCGTGCCCCTTTTGGCCAGTTCGGCCGAGAGCTTCACGCGCTGCGCTTCGCCGCCCGACAGGGTGGTCGCCTGTTGGCCCAGTTTGATGTATCCGAGCCCGACCGAACCGAGGGTCTCACACTTGTTGCGGATGGACGGGATATTGGCGAAAAGATCGACCGCTTCCTCCACCGACAGACCGAGCACGTCGGAAATGCTGTGCCCTTTGAACGTCACCTCCAGTGTCTCCTGGTTGTACCGGAGTCCCTTGCACGCCTCGCAGGTGACGTACACGTCGGGAAGGAAATGCATCTCGACCTTGATCACGCCGTCGCCCTGGCATTTTTCGCACCGGCCCCCGGGCACATTGAAACTGAATCGCCCCACTTTGTAGCCGCGCATCCGGCTCTCCGGCACCTGTGCGAACAAGTCGCGGATCGGCGTGAACAGACCGGTGTACGTGGCCGGATTCGACCGCGGCGTCCGTCCGATGGGCGACTGATCGATGCCGACCACCTTGTCGATGTGTTCCACTCCCTCGATGCGGTCGTGCCGGCCGGGGAAAACGTTGCCGCCGTAGAAATGGCGGTGGAGAGCGCGGAAGAGGACATCGTTCACGAGCGTGCTCTTCCCCGATCCGCTCACTCCGGTGACGCACGTGAACACGCCCAACGGTATCTCCACGTCCACACCCTTCAGGTTGTTCTCGCGGGCGCCGCGAATCACGAGCGATTTCCCGCTTCCCGCCCGCTTGCGCGCGGGGTCCGGCAAACGCAGCGGTTCGCGCAGAAACTTGCCTGTGAGACTGCCCTTGATCTGCTTGATCTCCTCGGGGCTCCCCTCCGCCACCACCTCGCCGCCGTGGACGCCGGCGCCCGGCCCCAGATCGACCACGTAGTCCGCCGACAGTATGGTGTCGCGGTCGTGCTCGATCACGATCACGGTGTTGCCGATGTCGCGCAGCCCCTTCAAGGTGCGGATGAGCCGAGCGTTGTCGCGATGATGGAGTCCGATCGAGGGCTCGTCGAGGATGTACAGGACGCCCATGAGCCGGGAGCCGATCTGTGTGGCCAACCGCAACCGCTGGGCCTCGCCGCCGGCGAGCGTCGAGGCACTCCGGTCGAGGGAGAGGTAGTCCAGACCGACATTGTTCAGGAACTCCAACCTGGAGATGATTTCCTGCAGGATGGGTTGCGCGACCAGCGCCGCGTTCCCCTGCAGCTCGAGGCCGTCCAGCGCCCGGCGCGCCTCCTTGACGCTCAAGCGGCATACTTCGGCGATGTTCATGCCCGCCACCTTGACGGCAAGGCTCTCCGGCTTGAGTCTGGACCCTTTGCAGTCCGAGCACGGTTCCACCGTCATGAAGGTCTCGATCCATCGCCGCACGCTCTCGGAGGACGTGTTGTGGTGCCGGCGCCGGAGCCACGGAATGAGGCCTTCGTAACGCGTGCGGTACTCCCCGGTGATCCGCTCGAAATCCAGTTTCACCGTGACCTCATCTTCCACCCCCCACAGAACCGCGTCGCGCTGTTTCGGGGTGAGCCGGTTGAAGGCGATGTCGAGGTCGAACCCCAGCAGGTCGCCCAGCGCCTCCAGCCGCGATCGTCCCCAATCCCCCTTGAGCTTGCCCATGGGAGCAAGCGCTCCCCCGTCCAGCGTGAACGAGGGGTCGGGGACGAGCAGCGCGAGGTTGAAATCCATGCGCGAACCCAACCCGCCGCAGCTCTCGCACGCTCCATACGGGGAGTTGAACGAAAACATGCGCGGCGTGATTTCCCCGAAGCTCACGTGGCAATAGGGGCAGGCGAATTGCTGGCTGAACAGCATCTCCCGGCCACCGGGCAGGGACAGCATGACCAGCCCGTCGGAGAACCGGCCGGCTGCTTCCAGCGATTCGCTGATCCGCTTGGCGTGCTTGGGGCCCACCGTCAGGCGGTCGACGACGATTTCGATGTCGTGTTTCTTTCGCTTGTCCAGCTTCGGGGCCGGGTCCACGTCCATAATCTCGCCGTCCACCCGCACGCGCACGAATCCCTCCCGCTCGACCGTCTCGAATACCTTGCGGTGCTCGCCTTTCCGCCCGCGGACCACCGGCGCCAGGACAGCCACCCGCGTGCCCTCCGGAAGCGAGAGCACGCGTTCCTGTATCTGGTGTATGGTCTGCTGCGAGATCTCGCGGCCGCACTGATGACAATGGGGAATGCCCACGCGGGCGAAGAGCAGGCGGAGGTAGTCGTATACCTCCGTCATCGTCCCCACAGTGGAACGCGGGTTCCGTGAACTCGTTTTCTGCTCGATGGAGATCGCCGGAGAGAGGCCTTCGATACGGTCGACATCCGGCTTCTCCATCTGCCCCAGGAACTGGCGCGCGTACGCCGAGAGACTCTCCACGTAGCGGCGCTGGCCCTCGGCGTAGATGGTATCGAAGGCGAGCGAGGACTTGCCCGAACCGCTCAATCCCGTCACGACGATGAACCTGTTGCGCGGGAGGGTGAGGCTGATGTTCTTGAGGTTGTGTTCCCGGGCGCCTCGGATGACGAGGTCACGCTCTCTGTTCATGGTATCGACTCGAAGCTGCTGGCGCGCCCGCGACACGACGTATCGAGTGCGGCGAAATGAGCCTGGCGCGGGGGAAGCCCGTTTCGTATTCTCGGGCACGAATGTAGCAAAATCGCCCGGCGCCGGCAACCCCGGTCGACGCGCCCGGCGCCGCAAGCAGGACGAACGCACTGCCCGACGGAAGCACCGACATGACAGCCGAAGGAAATCCACTTCCACGAATCGATGGGTTTCCGGTACCTTTGCACGTACCCCGAGGTGGGGTTCAAACTGGGGCGTTGGTATGATGTGGGTTGGTGGTGGCTCCGCCTGAACGACTCGGCCGAAACGCCGTCCGCCCCGATTCCCTACTCGCGGCTCCATCCCGCGCCGTAGTCCGCCCTCCGACGCATCGATGATTCGCCCGATAAGCCGCTACGGGTTCAGCCGGTTCAGCATGCGCGGGAACGGGATCGCTTCCCGCAGGTGTGACAGGCCGCAGAGGTAGGACACGGTTCGTTCCACACCGAGGCCGAACCCTGAATGCGGTACCGATCCGTACTTGCGCAGATCGACGTACCACGTAAACGCCTGCTCCGGGAGACCGTGTTCGCGAATACGCCGCTGCAGTAGCTCCAGGTCGTGAATGCGCTCGCCCCCGCCGATCACTTCGCCGTATCCCTCCGGCGCCAGCATGTCCACCGAGAGCGAATAGGCGGGGTCGACCGGGTCCGGCTGCATGTAGAAGGCCTTAATGGCGGTCGGGAAGTGGTGAACCAGAACCGGTTTTTCATGCAACTCCGTGAGCACCGTCTCGTCGGTTCCCCCGAAGTCCGAACCGGGCTGGAACGGCATCCCTTTCTCTTGCAGGTACCGAGCGGCATCGGCGTAGTGCATGCGGGCAAACGGCCGTTTGACGCGCTCGAGCTTGCCGACGTCCCGCTCGAGGATCTTCGCCATTTCGTCGCCGCACGTTTCGACGACCCGTGCCACGATGAACTCGAAGAACTCCTCGCACAGATCCATGAGTCCTTCGAGCTGCATGAACGCCACCTCGGGCTCGACCATCCAGAACTCGGTCAGGTGACGCCGCGTCTTCGATTTCTCCGCGCGAAACGTCGGACCGAAGCAGTACACGCGGCCGAACGCAGCGGCGGTGGCCTCGTTGTAGAGCTGGCCGCTCTGGCTGAGGTAAGCCTTGTCGCCGAAGTAATCAGTTTCGAACAGCGTGCTCGTGCCCTCACAGGCGTTCGGCGTGAAGATGGGCGTGTCCATGCACAGAAACCCGTGCCCGTCCAGGTAATCGCGGATGGCGCGGATGGTATGGTGCCGCACGCGGAGGACGGTGTGTTGCCTTCGGCTCCTGAGCCAGAGGTGCCGATGGTCCAGCAGGAACGGGGCGTTGTGTTCCTTGGGCGTGATCGGATAGGACTCCGATGCCGAGAGGAGCTTCAGCGAGTCGAGCGTGAGCTCGTAGCCCCCGGGAGCGCGCTTGTCTTCGCGGACCGAGCCGGACACCTCGACGCTCGATTCCTGGCTCAAGCGGCTGAGCAAGTCGAACTCCGCTTCAGGCAGATCCTGCTTGCCCGCCACGCACTGGAGAAATCCCGTCCCGTCCCGCACGACCAGGAAATGGATTTTCCCGCTCGAGCGCGTGTTGTAAACCCACCCGCGGAGTCGCACGCGTTTCCCAACGTGCTTCGGCAGATCCTCGATATATATGCTCGCGGCTTCGTCCATACCGGTACCCCCTCGGCGGCGTCACCTCCGGGGTATCAATATATAACCCGCCCCTGGGGCCCATCACAAGCCCGGACTGTCTCAACTTGCCCGGACGCCCGCCCGCTCCCTCGGAATCCGGCATGATTCTTGCCCAAGTCGTTTTGATCAAAGGACTTATAAACGTAAGTGATCGAGATTCAATCGATTGAACCTTCACCCCAGTGCGGAGTGACGTTTCCGTGAAGAGAATCGCCGGGCGGCCCCTCGCATTCTGCACGTTCTGCTTTGTGGTCTTCATTTCCAACCGCTTGGCGGCCGTGCCGCCGAAGCTCGGGGAGGATTTCGCGCAGTACAACCGGGCGCAGATCCAGTGGGGAGCCACCACACTCCCGCTCGGGGCGCAGCTCACCTACCGGGCGGCGGAGCACGCGATCCAGAACGGCGATCTCGATCTCGCCGTACGCTACCTCGAAGAAGCGATCAAGCTCGACCCCCAGTTTTCCGACGCGTATTTCACGTTGTCGAAAGTCAAGTGTCGCAAGCTCGACCCCGACGCGCTTTATCACTTCGTCATGGGGTTCCGCGTCGTGCTGGAGCGCTTCAGCTCCCAGAGTCTTCTGGCCGTCAACGCGATAGTTCTGGGCGCGCTGGTGTTGATGGTGCTGACGATGATCGTGTGCATGTCATTTGCGATCCGTTATCTGCCGTTCCTCGCCCACAAGATCGCCGAGTTTCTCCGCCGCCGGCTCAACGCCGCGCTGCCGCGCGCGGCGTCGTACCTGCTGGTGCTGTTGCCGTTCGCGCTCTTCCCCGGCTTCGTGTCGGGCATCTGCGTGCTCGTGCTGACCACGTGGTACTTCATGCAGCGCCGCGAGAAGGTCATGCTGCTGGTCTTGATGTTGCCGTTCGTGCTCTGGGGCGTCTTCTCCCCCAGGTTGCGGCAATTCGACGCCCTGGCCGATCCGGAGTCGTTCACCCAGCTTGCGGCCCGGTCCGCGTACGCTCCTTCCGATCCCATGCTCATCAACGCGGTGGAGCAAATGTCGGTGAAGGGACTCGAAGCCGAACGGCACGACGTGCTGGGCCTGCTGTACACGCGACGTGAGGACTATGAAACGGCGGCGTGGCACTTCCTGCGCGCGATCGAGATCGCCCCTCGCGACGCCAGCGCGTACATCAATCTGGGTAACGTTTATTACATGCAGGGAAGGAACGAAAAGGCGCTGGAGGGATATCACAAGGCCGCACAGATCGACGAGACCGACGCGGTCGGTCAGTACAACCTCGCGCAGGCGTATATCAGGACGTTGCTCATGGCCGAGTCTTCGAAAGCGCTCAAGAATGCTGCCGCAGCCGGGATCGACGAGGTCAGGAGTTCCTACGCGGCAATGGCGCAGTCTTCCCTGCAGGTTTACCCAAAGACGTATTCCGCCGCGGAGCTGTGGCGGTTCGCCCGCATCGAGGGGAAGGCCCGGTCGACCGATTTCTTGAGCGACATGTTGCAGCCGCTCACGCGTTTTCCGGCGCGGGTAAGCGCCTGGTTGTTGGCCTGCGCCGCCGTTCTGGCCATGATCATATCCGGGATACTGAGAAACCGGGGGCTCACGTTCCAGTGCTCGAACTGTGGGAACCTCACCTGCGACGGCTGCTGTGCCGACAACGGCGATACTCTGCTCTGTCCGAATTGCGCGGCCGTCATCGAAGGCGTCTCGTCCGACAAGGTGACCGAGGCGCTGCTCCGCCAGCGCCGGCAGTCGGTGATCGTGCGCAGGCGTAGAGCGATTCGCTTGCTAACGCTGTGGCTGCCGGGGATGCGAGACGTGTACTACGGCCGTCTCTCACGGGGTATATTGCTCGCGCTCCTCTTCTCCGTCGCCGCAGTCGAACTGTGGACGCGGGGTTACATCCTGAAGGACTGGAACTCGTTGCCCGCTCCCACACCGGTGTGGAAGTGGGTGCTCCCGTCGATCGTGGTGACGTTCACCTATTCGGTTTCCTGGTTCTCGCGCCGATACGTCGAGGTGCGCAATTATCGGTCGCAGACGATACGGGCCCGCAAGAAGGACGCGAACAAGGAAGACGGCGCCTCTGTCCGAACGGCGTCGGCGCAGTAGCGATAAAGGCAGGTCGATACCATGGCGCTCGAAGGAAACCTCTCCGCATTCGGGTTGTCCGAGATCCTCCAGCTCATCGCCGTCCAACAGAAGACGGGCATGCTCACGGTGTCCAGCCAGGACAGCTCCGCGGTGATGTTCTTCCGCAACGGTTTGATCGTGTCCACTCGCGACCGCCGCCGCAAAGCCAGAGACCCGTTCAAGGAATACATCGCCCGCTACGGCGTGCTCTCGCGAAAGAACCTGATCAAGATCAGCCAGATCAGCGCCCAATCGAAACTCGATCTCATCGATGTGCTCGTTTCCGAAGGATTCATGACCGAGGACGAGTTGCACAAGCATTACCACAAACAGATACAGGAAACGCTCCATGACATTCTGACGTGGCAACAGTGCTCGTACAAGTTCGTCTCCAGCGACGACGTGGTCGCGGGAATGAAGGCGCCGTGCGAGTTCAACATCGAGGGGTTGTTGATGGAGAGCATGCGGCGGATCGACGAGTTCCCGCACATGCTGGCAATGTTTCCCAACGATCACGTACTGATCACACGGGCGGAAGGCGCGCAGGGATCCAAAGACAAAGAGGAATTGAGCGAGAATGAGAAAGCCGTCCTCGCCATCGTCTCCGAGATCACGTCGCTCGGCGATCTGGTCGCGCGCGCGAAAATGCCTCTCTTCGAGGTGTACGAGTCTTTGAAACTCCTCAAGGAGAAGGACCTGATCAAGACGAAGGACGAGAGTGTCGAGGAGACCCCCGAGGGCGCTCCCGCCCATGGCCCCAAGCGCGCCCCCCACCCGATGCGAAACCCGGCCCCGTTCCTGGCCGCTCTCGTTGTTTTCGCAGCCGCGGCGACCTTCGGCGTCCCCCGTTTCGTGCGCGGTTGCGACGGATATTGCGCGTTCGCGGCGGGCACCGTGGCGACGAGTTCCATCGCCCGCAATCAAGTGGACGGGTCGCTGCGCTGGATGATC
>JBGSIK010000495.1:0-2555 GCA_041742575.1 Candidatus Krumholzibacteriia bacterium | reverse complement strand
CCGTCCGTAACCCATTCCGTAGCCACCGCCCCCCCCACCTCGTTTGGCGTATCCCGGCATACCGGACCCGCCACAGTATCCAGCCGCTCGGCCCGTCATGGGACCCATTCCCGCCGGGCCCGTTCTATCTCCTCCTGGCATCGTGACATCCTCCTTTTTTTTCCGTCGATCCCTCACTCGCGTGTCATCGCGACCCCGCACTTCGGGCATTTTTTCTCGACACAGGGCACTCCACGCTCATGCGGTTCTCTGAGCCCGCACTGCGGGCACACACAATAACCGCCGGGCCCTCCTGACTTAGACCCACCCACACGCCCACCACGCCGGCCACCCCTGCCCTGTCCGGCGCCCGATCCCGTTCCACGACCTTTCTGTCCTCTCATGAATCGTTCCTCCTGGTGAATACCGGGTACGTCACGGTACCGCCGGCGTCCCTGCCTCCAACAACCGGGCATGGTGAACGCGTCTCCGGTGAGGCGGCTGCCGAGCCACGCCTCAATGACCTCGCGGAGATCTCCCGCTATGAAAGGGATCACGCGAATGCCATACCCCGTAACCGTCGCGAGCAATGGGCGCGAGATACCGCCACAAACGAGCGTATCAACACCGAGCTCCGCCAGACGGAGCGCCTTGTGGACCGGTAACTCCTCCGGAAGGATCTCCTCCGACTCCGCAACGATTCGTCCCGAGTCGGTCTCGACGAGAAGTATGTCCTGGGCGACATCGAAGACAGGGGCGATCCGATTGTTCCAGGTTGCAAATGCCGCTTTCATGATCCGCGCTCCCGGGCCTCGCTTTCGTCTCGCGATAGAGCATGAATCGTGCACGGATTGACGGCGGCGGATGATTGGTTGCAAAGTATTGCTACACAACAAGATCGGGCGTTTGCCGGCAACATCGGCGCGGATTATATAGTTGCGGTTACGCTACTGTATCCATAAGGAAGGCATGCAATTGCGCTACTGTGTGGAGACGCGATGTGACCGGCCGTCCCTCTCCGGGAGGGTCAGGCCGAGTTTTTTCATTCGGCGGAAGAGAGTCGTCTTGTGGATGCCGAGTTCCTTCGCGGCCGCTTCGCGGTTGTAGCCGTTCCGCTCGAGAGCGGAGCGGATGGATTGCGCATCGAGGAGATCGTGGGCTGTCCGGATATTGGACGCGCTGGATTTCGATCCGCGCGGGCCCGTCAACTCCTCGGGCAGGTGATCAATCTCGATAGAACCGCCGCGGCAAACGATGAAGGATCGTTCGATGACGTTTTCCAGTTCCCGAACGTTGCCGGGCCAGTCGTGAGCCATGAGCAGGGAGAGCGCTTCCGTTGAGATTCCCTCGATGCACTTCCCCTGCAAGTGGTTGAAGCGCTCTATGAATTGCTGCGAGAGAAGCGCTATGTCTTCTTTTCGCCGGCGAAGCGGCGGCAGCTCCACGCGGACCACATTCACTCGGTAGTAGAGATCTTCCCGGAACGCGCCCTTGCGCATCTGCTCCCCCAAGTCCCGATTGGTCGCTACGATGACCCTCACGTCGGCGGTCTCGGAGCGCGTGCCGCCCAGCGGCTCATAGGTCCTCTCCTGGAGCACCCTCAAAAGCCGCACTTGAAGCGCCGGGCTGACCTCGCCGATCTCGTCGAGGAACAAGGTCCCCCCCTTGGCCAAGGCGAAGCGTCCGGCCTTGTCCCTGTTTGCCCCCGTGAACGCGCCCGTCTTGTAACCGAAAAGCTCCGACTCGAGCAGCGTATCGGGGATGGCTCCGCAGTTCACGGCCACAAACGGCCCCTTCCGACGCGGGCTCAAACCGTGGATGGTCCTGGCCACGAGTTCCTTGCCCGTTCCCGTTTCACCGAGGATGAGGACCGTGCTGGGGCTGGCGGAAATGGCCGGCAAGACTTCGAACAATTTTCGCATCAAGGGACTGTGGCTCGTAAGGTCGCCGACTCGGGACCGCCCCTCCAGTTCCTGGCGGAGGGCGTCCACCTCGCTCAGGTCTCGAAAGGTCTCCGCGCCGCCGACGACGCGACCATGTGCGTCACGCAGCACAGCGGTTGAGACGCTGATCGGGATGCGGTTTCCCTCAGCGTCGATGATATACCCCGACTTGCCGATGACGGGTTTACCCGTTTTCAGGGTCTCCTGAAGCGCGCAACCTGCCCCGCACATGCTCGATCGGAACACCTCCGAACAACGTCGTCCGATCGCTTCCGCGCGAGGCACGCCCGTGATTTCCTCGGCCGCCCGGTTGAACGATGTGACGTGCCATTCCAGGTCGACCGTGAAAACCCCGTCCGAGATGCTCTCGAGAATCGCCTCGGTCGGGGTCTGCGGGGGTGATGACTTCGCCTTTTTTCGCTTTGCAACCATGTTGTCGATTCCAGCGCGTGCTCCGCGAGCTCTCTTCTGGAAAGCATCCGGTCGGCGGCCTATCGCCGGGCCCAAGACTATTCTAACCTCCGTGAGAGAAGTCCGAAAGGCCCTTTCGCCGCAGCTTTCTTGCGCCGAAGCCCGCCCGTGAGCGCCGGGCGCTGCTCCGCCGGCTCGATCACGCCGCCCGACCCGGCGCCG
>JBGSIK010000494.1:0-2233 GCA_041742575.1 Candidatus Krumholzibacteriia bacterium | reverse complement strand
CCGTCGGGGTTCGTCACCACGAGATCCCACGGGCCGCCGGTCTTGCTGTAGACGTTGAGGGTGCCCTCGAGACGAGTCGGGTCGATCCAGCGCAGCGACGTGGCAACGATGTTCTCCGCGTCCTGAGCGGCCATGCCGCCGCCCGCGTACGTGAACAGGAACGTCGCGCCGTGCCGTATCGCGCTTCCCGTGATCACCACGTCGACCGCCACCTGGTCGTTGTCGATGTCGTTGGGAGTCACGACCGAGGCGACCGGCGCCGGATCGCCCGCGCGCATGAACGCGGTCATGGACGGGCCGGAAGCGCTGATGCTCGAAAGCTCGACCCGAGTCGTCGCCCACGCGTTCGTCAGGCTGGCGGGGTTGGACAACGAGTTGAAGGTTCTATTGTTGGTCGATCCCGGGAACGGGTCACCGGTATCGCCGCGGTTCAATATCCCGCCATTCAAATTGAAAAGTCCGTCCGCCTCTTCCACTACGACGCCGCGAACCCGCTGGTTGGAGCTTCCTCCGCTGTTACCCATTGTGGAATGCATGACGCCCTCTTCGATGTGATAAGCGAGAAGGCCTGTGCCCACCAAGTTCGCGTCGAAGCCCACCTTCTGGCGGTTTTCCACCAGCCAATACTCCTCCACCAGATTCCCCGCGGGAGACTGGTGCCAGCCGTCGGCATGCGATTCGAAATCGGTCGTGTAGCTCTCCCCGCCGCCGGTCACCGATATATTATCGACCACGATCATGCCGCAGTCGGAGTTGATCTGGCCGTCCTCGTCCGACCATCCGAAGTCCGACGCGCAGATGAATTCGAGCGTGTAGGTGGCCGGCGGTGTGAGCCCCGCGAGGTACGATGTGATGTTGAGATTGGCGGTGCCCGATCCGCTGCCGGTATAGTACGCAAGCACCGACCCCGTGCCTCCCGCCTGGATGACCGCAAAGGCATAGTCGTAATCGGCTTCCGTATCGTACTGGTAGTCGTAGGTGAAGGTGACCGGAGTGGTCCCGTCGAACGTGAACTCGCGCTCGATGGATTCGATCCAGTTGTCACCGTAGCCGGCGTCGAGCCCCTGAGTGCCCCATCCGCGCGCGTTGCCCTCGCTCGGTGTTAATCCGCAGTAGAGTGAGTACGCGCCGTCGATCGCGCACGCCGTCGAACGCCGGAAACGGTCGCTCGTGAACGGAAAACGATATACTTGACCGGATGTCTCTACTTGCGCGACGGTCTGGGTGCCTCCCTGCCACGTGACATCGGTCGGCGTCACCCAACCCAGCTCCGCGCGCGTCCATGCGCACGGGTGCGCGGGGCTTGCCGGCGTGTTCCAGTTGCCGCTACCCATGATGCACCACCAGCCCACGCCGTTACCCGAACCGTTGGTGTCGTAGAGGTCGGGCAGACCGAACGCGTGTCCGAACTCATGGCAGAAAACGCCGATGTCTATCATCGCGGCTCCACCGCAACTCTTGGCCGGTTGAATGGTGTAGTCACTGATCTGTATGAAGCCGCCGCCGGTCGCCGCATCATTGGTCGTGTACGGCAACCCGCCCGATTCCGGCCACCCCTCGTAGTTCCAGCGGTGCGACCAGATGTTGTTGTTACCGCCGCACTCCGCGCCAAACTCCGGGTGCACGAAGGAGACGAAATCGACGAATCTGTCGTCGTCGCCCGAGTTGGGGATACCGTCGGGGCCGTCGTTGTCGTACTGGCCGAAATCGACCCGCGCGTCCTGGAAATCCAGTACCTCGGTGATGAGCTGGCCCAGGTGACCGTTCGAGCACAGGCCATAGCAACCTGTCGGACCTTCGTAGTAGGTATCGATCCCGGTGAGCGTGACCCAGTCGTAAACGGTGCCGGTCATGTTGACGTTGCCGTACGATACCTCGTCGTAGTAATCCGTGATGGTCCCGGAAGGATTGCTGAACAGTTTGTTCTGCACCGCAACCGAATCGTATGGGCCGGCGACGTTGCTGAACTCACACAGGAAAACCGGCACCTGCACCGTTCCGGAAACGACATACGCCTGCGGGAGGCCGGCCGCCAGGGCCTGGGGGTTACTCTCGAGGAGATAAGCCGCTCGAAGCTCCTTGATACGCCGGGTCTTCTCTACCCACGCGTGCTTCATGGTGAAAGCCGACGGATCCTTGGCCTTCATCTCGTAGAAAGCCGGAGGCAGTTTACCGCCGTCTTTAGGTGCAACGATCGCGACCGCACTTCCGGCCGCGAACAGGCTCAACACGA
>JBGSIK010000493.1:0-2343 GCA_041742575.1 Candidatus Krumholzibacteriia bacterium | reverse complement strand
GGACAGCCGCCGACGAACTCGGCGAGCCGGTGCGCGCGCGCGCAGCAGACGCGGCCCAGTTCCACCAGGCCCGTCTCTCCGAGGAGGCTCAGGTAGATCGTGGCCCGCGTGGCCATCAATCCCTGGTTGGTGCAGATGTTGGACGTCGCCTTCTCTCGGCGGATGTGCTGCTCTCGGGTTTGCAGCGTGAGCACGTACGCCTCCCTGCCGTCCACATCCCTGGTCGCGCTCACGATGCGTCCGGGCATCTGGCGAACGAAGGGCTCGCCGCATGCCATGAATCCGAGCAACGGTCCACCGAAATTCATATCGTTACCCAGGCTCTGTCCCTCCCCGACCACAATATCGGCTCCGTACGCTCCCGGCTGGCGGAACACGGCGAGCGATATCGGATCCACGCAGGCGACGAGCAGGGCCCCAGCCTGGTGTACGTCGGCCTCGTATGTCCACGGCTGTTCGAGCACGCCGAAATAGTTCGGAGTTTGCACGATGAGGCCGGCTACATCGGGAGAGAGCCGCGCTCGAAGCGCGTCCGTGTCCAGCTGGCCCGAGCCCGCCGCGAACGGCACCGGTTGCAAGCTGATCCCCTGTCCGGTCGCGTACCGTTTCATGACCGCGAGGTAACGGGGATTCAAACCGGCCGGATAGAGCACCCGGTCTCGGCCCGTTATCTTGGCCGTCATCAGAGCCGCCTCCGCGAGCGCGGAGGCGGCGTCGTACATGGACGCGTTCGCCACCGGCATCCCCGTGAGCCTCGAGATGTGCGACTGGAATTCGAAGATCACCTGGAGCGTTCCCTGACTCACTTCGGCCTGGTAAGGAGTGTAAGCGGTCATGAACTCCGGGCGGCCGGCGAGGTGTCGAACAAGAGCCGGAACGAAGTCGTCGTATATGCCGCCTCCGAGGAAGCTGAGCATCGTGGCCGCCGGCCGGTTTTTCTCCGCGATCTCGGCGAACATCCGCATCGTCTCCGGCTCCGTTTTGCCCGCCGCCAGGGGGAGAGGGCCGGGGATGCGGTACGCGGACGGGATCTGCTCGAACAGCTGATCCTCCGACTCCACGCCGAGGCGTTGCAGCATTTCTTTCCTGTCGTCGTCCGTGTGATAGGTGTACGGCATGAGACTCAAGACTCTCCGATCATGTTCTGATAAGCGCCGTGATCCATGAGATGGTCGAGCTCGGAGCGATCGGACATGCTGAGCTTGACAAACCAGCCTTCTTCGAAGGGGCTCTTGTTCACCAGCTCCGGCTGGCCCTCCAACGCGGTATTGACTTCGACCACCGTACCGGAGACGGGAGCGAAGAGGTCGGCGACCGTCTTCACTGCTTCGATCGTTCCCATCGCCTCGGATCGGTTGACGTCGGCACCCACCTTCGGCAATTCGATGAACACGATATCGCCCAGCTCCTTCGCGGCGTATTCGCTGATCCCGACGATGACGACGTCGCTTTCGTCATCGAAGCGGATCCACTCATGCTCGCTCGTGAAGAGCATATGTTCGAACTCCATCCGGATCTCCTTTCCAGGCTGCGAATTCACTTCGCCCGACTGGGATAGAACGGGAGCGGCGTCACCGTCGCGCCCACCAGTTTCTTCCGCACCTGCACCGAGTACGCGTCGTCCAGCCTGTCCCGGTCCACGAAAGCCATCGCCAGGCTCTTCTCCAGCGTGGGCGAGAATGTCCCGCTGGTTACCCTGCCGACCACTTCGACGCCGTGCATGATCGGATAATCCTGGCGGGCGATGTTTCTTTCCTCCAGCTCCAGGCCGATCAGCTTCCTCTTGGGACCGGCTTCCTTCTCCGCTAAGAGGGCGTCCCTGCCCACGAAACCACCCTTTTTCAATTTGACTACCCACCCCAGGCCTGCCTCGAGCGGTGTCGTTTTGTCGTCGAGTTCGTGGCCGTAGAGGCAGAACGAAGCCTCGAACCGAAGCGTGTCGCGCGCCGCCAACCCCACCGGTTGGAGGCCGAAGGGTTTCCCGTGAGAGGCGAGTTCGTCCCAGAACTCCCGCGCCCGGGCGGGCGGAATGAACACCTCGTATCCCAGCTCGCCGGTGTATCCCGTCCGCGAGACGACGATCTCGTCCCCTCCGATTCTGTATCGAAACAAGTTGTAGTAGGCCAGCCCGTCCAACTTGTCCTTCACCGGCGAAAACAACGGGCAGGACTTCAACACGTCGCGCGAACACGGCCCTTGCACTGCCAGCAGCGCCGTGCGGTCGCTCGCGTTTTCGAGAGTGACCGTTCCATCTTCCGGCAGCAGCGATCTCATGTGCGCGAAATCCTTTTCGATGTTGGACGCATTGACGACAACCAACGCCTGACCCCCGGGCATGCGGCA
>JBGSIK010000492.1:0-10448 GCA_041742575.1 Candidatus Krumholzibacteriia bacterium | reverse complement strand
GAGAGCCGCTCGCGGGGGGAAACGCCCGCATCCGGGACTCCGTCCAGGTCGGCGTCGACGGTGATGCCCGCCGGATTGTCCAGCCATGCCGGCTCGTTGCGGTCGCCGGAAAGGAATCCGGAGGGATCGGGAGCGGAATCGCCGGCGCCGGAGCCGACTCCACCGGTGAGAAACGCGAGCAATTGCAGCACGCCCGACGAAGGAGAGACCTCGCCCCACGGAATCGCGATTTCGAAGGCGGCGCCGGCGTCAGAACTCAGCAATCGACTTTCATACCGGTCCGGATCGAGATAGCGGAGCGGTCCCGTGCGCGAGACGCTCGCCACCACCGCCTCCGGATCGACGTCTTCAGCCATTACGAGCAGATTGGGGGCAATCCCGGAGAAGTACACGTTCCGGCGTATCTCCCCGGCCGAGGTCAGGTCGGATACGCCATCCGGCGCGTGGGCGAGGGCGGCCATCAAAACACCCTCGAATGCGCCCGCTTCCGCGGCAATGTAGAGAAAGCGCTCATCCCACGTGACGGCGATCCGTCGGATTTCGTTTTCCGCACCCCACCGGGAGTCGTCGGGCGGTTCGCGGGGGTCTGTGGCGGCATCCAGAATCCACTCGTCGGGCTGGTAGTCGGCGACGCTGCCGTCGATCTGAATGCGCGCCCGCAGGTCCTGGCCGGTGGTGGAGGATCCGATCGCGGGGTGGAGCAGCAAGAGGGCGATGAGGAGCCTTCTCATCAGCGCCCTTCACTCTCCTCGTCCATGCGTTTGAGGCCTTCCAGCATGAGGCGGTCGAGGGGGATGTCTATGAATACGTCCTGCGTTGCGGGACGCTTCCCGTTCATGAAGCGGAACAGGCCTTTCCGCCACCGGACCACCTCGTAGACGACCTCCTTGATCTGCTCCTCGATCGCCTTGTGAAGGGCCGGTTCATCAATCACCCCCTCCTCGACCAGGAGCGTTCCAAGCCTCTTTCCCTTGCGGTTTTTGACCAGGACCCGGTCGAGAGCCGCTTGTGAGATCAGCTTCTGTTGCACCAGGTATTCGCCCAGCTTGACCTTCCGGTTGCTGATCTCAGCGTAGGTCACGCCGCCACTCTCGAAGAACACCTTGGCGCTGTTGCCGCCAACGTCGAGCGTCAACTCTCCAGTGGCTTGCGCCAGCTGGATGAGCTGGAACACCCAGATGGGTTCGAAAACGGTCAGATTGCCTTCCAGATCCAAGTTACACCGCCTTGCGCCTCAACCGAGCGTAACGCCTGCAGTGCCTGTATCCAATGACGAGCTGGGATACGATGATGGTTGCAAAAAAGAGACCAAGAAGCGGAAAAAGTACCGGCCCCACGGTCTCCTCCCAATCGGCTCCTCTCCAGAGGCACCACACGATGATTATCGCCCCGATCGCCTGTAAAACGCCAACGATTTTACCCGGAACCGTCGCACGAAACCGGACCGGCCCCGTGGCGAGGAAGAGGATGAACGACCCCACGATCAGGAACCCGTACCGCACCATCAGGATCGAGAACAGCCAACCCGGAATCACGTGGTGGGCGAGAAACACGGCGAACACGCCGGCCGTCGAGAACACGTCCGCCAGCGGATCCATGACGACGCCGAATTCAGTGCGCTGGTGCCTGTGGCGGGCGATCATGCCGTCGATGACGTCGGTCGACGCCAGCGCCGTGTAGACGACCAGCGTCTCCACCCGGAACCCGTGCGAGAACAAGACCACCGTGGGAATGATGAGGAAGAAACGGGCGATGGTGAGGTAATTGGCCAGACCTGGTCGCTCCAGAGTCCGGCCCGTCTCGTCGCGGATGAGGCCCACGTTCGAAACCAGCCACCCCGTGAACCCGACCCAGGACAAGCCCGTGTAGGCGACGAGGCGCAGGTAGAGATTCGCCAGGTCTGCCCCGTACACGGGAAAAAACGCGGCCAGGAGCGCCACGTTGAATACGGTCGAAAACCGGACAATCGCCCACGCCAGCCCCGGATTGGCGCGGACCTGGCGGGCGGAATCACGCAAGCTGTCCACGAAAAAGAGAGGGAAGGCGGACAAGCTCCACCCCCTCGCCATCATTCTCGAGCGCGCGTAAACCGAATACATTCCGTAGGTGCCCGCCCCTCGAGGGACCGGGCGGCGCTTTTATTCTTGCTCCAGCGCGGCCTGAGCCGCCGCCAGTCTGGCGATCGGGACCCGATACGGTGAACAGCTCACGTAGTCGAGTCCGACAGTATGGAAGAAGCGCACCGAAGCGGGGTCGCCGCCGTGCTCCCCACACACCCCGAGCTTGAGTTTCGGGCGCGTCTGCCGGCCTTTGGCTGCAGCCAACTTGACCAGCTCGCCGACGCCCTCGACATCGATGGTCTCGAACGGATCACGTTTGAGGATACCCTTTTTGAGGTAGTCTTTCACGAAGGGGCCCGAATCATCGCGACTGAATCCGCAGGTAAGCTGAGTGAGATCGTTGGTGCCGAAGCTGAAGAAATCGCTCACCTCGGCGACCTCGCCCGCAGTCACCGCCGCCCGCGGCACCTCGATCATGGTCCCGATCAAGTATTCGAGTTTGACACCTTGCTCGGCGAGCACTTGCTCCGCGATCCTCGCGATCATCTCCCTGAGATGCACGAGCTCCGCTTTGAAGCCGATTAGCGGCACCATGACCTCCGGTTTGATGTTGACGCCTTTCTTCTTGACGATGCAGGCCGCCTCGAACAGGGCGCGGACCTGCATCTCCGAGATCTCGGGGTACGTGATCCCCAGGCGGCACCCCCGGTGCCCGAGCATGGGGTTGAACTCGTGATGGGACTGGATCTTGATCTTGAGCCCCGCGGCGTCGATACCGAGGCGTTTCGCCAGCGCCTGCACATCGGCGTCATTGTCGGGTAGGAACTCATGCAGGGGCGGATCGAGCAGGCGCACCGTCACGGGATACCCGTCCATGGCCTCGAAGATCCCGACGAAGTCGTCGCGTTGCATGGGGAGGATCTTCTCCAGGGCGGCCCTG
Source organism: Candidatus Krumholzibacteriia bacterium (assembly GCA_041742575.1). Classification (GTDB taxonomy): domain Bacteria; phylum Krumholzibacteriota; class Krumholzibacteriia; order WVZY01; family JAKEHA01; genus JBGSIK01. The sequence continues at coordinate 7,448 of JBGSIK010000492.1, read as the reverse complement.
CGCTCTTCTGTGGTTTCCGCGAGGATCATTTGGCGAACGACGTCGATGCGCTTCTCGTCGAAGAACATGTGCTCGGTGCGCGCGAGCCCGATACCCTCGGCGCCGAACTTCCGCGCCGTCTCCGCGTCGCGCGGCGTGTCCGCGTTGGTCCGGACTTTGAGCCTGCGAAACGAATCCACCCATCCCATGAACCGCCGGAACACTTCGTCCACCTTGGGCTCGACGGTCGGGAGCCTGCCGGGGTAGACGGCGCCGGTGGTGCCGTCCAGCGTGATCTCGTCCCCCTCCTTGAGCGTCTTCCCGCCCACACGGAACTCCCGACTTCCGTAGTCGACAACGAGGTCACTGCACCCCACGACGCAACATTTACCCATGCCCCGAGCGACCACAGCCGCATGGGAAGTCATCCCGCCGCGGGTGGTGAGAATCGCCTGCGCCACCTTCATGCCGTCGATGTCTTCCGGAGAAGTCTCCGTCCGGACCAGGATGACCTTCTCGCCGCGCGACGCCATCGCAACCGCCCTGTCCACCGCGAAGACGACCTTGCCCGACGCCGCGCCGGGGGAGGCGGGCAACCCCTTCGCCAGGACGTCGGCCTGCACGCTGGGATCGATCATGGGGTGCAAGAGCTGCTCGAGCTGGTCGGGTTCGACGCGCCGCACCGCCGTCTTCTCATCGATCAACCCCTCGGTCACCATCTCGACCGCGATTCGTATCGCCGCCCGGCCGGTGCGTTTGCCGGTCCGGGTCTGCAACATCCACAGGCGGCCGGATTGTATGGTGAACTCGATGTCCTGCATGTCCCGGTAGTGCTTCTCGAGGCGCTGGTAGATGCTCACCAGCGACCGGTAGGCCTTCGGCATCTTCGACTGCAGGCTCTCCCGGGCGTTCGCGACAGCCCCCTGCGCGCTGATCGGAAGCGGCGTCCTGATCCCGGCGACCACGTCCTCGCCCTGAGCGTTCACTAGGTATTCGCCGTAGAAGCGCTTTTCGCCGGTCGCCGGGTCGCGGGTGAAGGCCACGCCGGTCGCGCAGTCTTCTCCCATGTTTCCGAACACCATCGCCTGCACGTTGACCGCCGTTCCCCAGTGATCGGGGTAGCCGTGCATCTTGCGGTACGAGATCGCGCGCGGGGAGTCCCACGAGCGGAAAACGGCCGCGATCGCACCCCACAGCTGGTCCCACCCCGACTGTGGGAACGATTTTCCGGTATGCTTCTCAACCACTCGCTTGTATTCGGCGATGAGGGACTCCAGGTGCTCCGGGGAGAGCTCGTTGTCCAAACGGACACCGGCTTGTTCGCGCTTGCGGGAGAGCAGCGACTCGAAGTTCTCGACGTGCACGTCCAGCACCACGTCGCTGTACATCTGGATGAATCGCCGGTAGCTATCCAGGGCAAAGCGGGGGCTGTCCGCCCTTGCCGCCAGTCCTCGCACGGTCATGTCGTTCAAACCCAGGTTCAACACCGTGTCCATCATCCCGGGCATCGACTTCCTGGCGCCGGACCGGACGGACACGAGCAGCGGGTTTTGGGGATCGCCGAACTTGGCTCCCATGGCTGCTTCCAGCTTCGAGAGGTTCCCGCGCACCTCGTCTTCCATGCCCGGGGGGTACGCGCCGTTGTGCTGCATGAAGTAAGTGCACGCCTCGGTGGAGATCGTGAATCCCGGCGGCACGGGGATGCCGAGATTCGTCATTTCCGCCAGATCGGCGCCCTTGCCGCCCAGGAGCTCACGCATGCGCGTGCCGCCCTCGGCTTTTCCGTTCCCGAAGAAATAGACGTATTTGGTGGACATCGGCGGACTCTCCCTGATGATGCGTTGATTTGCGCTCGGTAAAAGACGCGATGACTTCGGATTTGGCACGAAATTACCCCACGCCCCGATGGCGCGCAAGGGCGATTTGCAGCGGGGGAGGTGTCTGTCAGCGTCTGATGAGGACCATCTTCCGGGTCGCCTGCTGGCCGCCGGCCGTGAGGCGGTAGAAATAAACGCCGGAAGCGACGGGAGTGCTGCGGTCGTCGGTAGCGTCCCAGGGGGCGCGGTAGGCACCCGGCGGCAGGATGGTGTCGATGAGCGTGCGCACCCGCGCTCCGCGGACGTCGAACACCTCGAGCTTCACATCGGTGTAGCTGGAGAGCGACGCTTGTCCTCCCGGCCCGGACGGCATACCGGCGATTGAGTACGGAATCGAAGTCTCGGACGCGCCTCCGAGGTAGAACGGATTGGGCGCGTTCTGGCCGAGCGCCAGCCCCACCGGGACCGTGAACCAAGCGGAAAAGTGCGAAGCATCATCGCTCAATTGCGCACGGTATTCGTAAACCGACAGGTCGTCGATACGATCCGAGAAAGTGCTCGAAGACAAGCCCGGCACGACGATGTCTCTCGCAACCGTCACGTGCGCATCCCAACCGCCCCCCGTCGGCAAGGAACCATGCCGGGCGACGTCCACAACCAGGCTCAGGGCGCTGTTGTTCTGGATCGTCCCCCTCACCGTATCTCCCTCGCGGGAAAGCGCAAGCGCCACCGACTCGGAAACCGCCGTGGCGCCGCCCAGACCCGACTGATAGGCGTCGATGATTCCCCATCCGTACAGTGTGTCGGGATTGTCCCACTTCGAGGCGTTGTCTCTGAGCGCGGTGAGCACGTCCATGGGGCCCCACGACGGGTGCATTTGCAGCAGGAGCGCGCAGGCACCGCCGACCAGGGGCGTGGACAGGCTGGTCCCGCTGATGCCGTTGTAGGTCAGCGAATCATAAGGTGAAGCGCACCACGTGGACACGCCCCTGGCGACCACGTCCGGCTTGATGCGCCCGTCGTACGTGGGCCCGGGCGAGCTGAACGACGCTATCGTCCCGTTCAGGTCCACCGCGCCCACGGCAATTACGCTGTCGCCGTCGGAGGGGGCGATGATGTGTTTCCACGACGTGGTGCGCTCGTTTCCGGCCGCCGTCACGATCGTGATCCCCTTGGAGGCGGCGATATCGCACGCTTTCGTCGTCACCGCGGTATTACCGTCCATGTCGGACCAAACGTACCAGTTGAAATAGCCGAGCGAGGTACTCACCACGTCGACGCCGATGCTGTCAGCCCATTCCAACGCGCGCACGTAGTCGTCCTCCTCGCCCTGCACTTCCTCGAACTGGCGTTCGGTCTTGGCGAGAACGAAGGTCGCCGCCCAGGCCGGGCCGATGAGATGGCCGGGCGCATAGCCGGCGAGCGCGGACAGGCAATACGTCCCGTGGTTGTGCTGGTTGTAGACGTCTTGCCCCGGTTGGTTCCGCGTGACGGAGTCGTCGTACACGAAATCCCATTCCGCCTCGACATCCAGATGTATGAGTGACTCGTGGCCGCGGTTGAAACCGGTATCGAAGATACCGACCATCACGCCTTCGCCGTGCTTGTTGTTCTCGTGGAGAGGAATGACGTTGATTTGATCGAGCTGCGCGTAGCTCCCTCCGTAATCCACGCCGGAAGGCCGTGTGGGCTCCTTCCCCTCGCTGGACTGATCCGGAGCGAGATCCTCCTCGAACCTGACCGAGTTCTCGCGGCGATAGCTCCGCACGGGCTCGATTTTGGCGACGAACGGCAACCGCCGGATCGCGGCGATCTCGGATGCGGTGGCGACAACGCTGACGGCGTTCAGATACTTGGAGGTCCGCTTGAGAGTGCAGCCCGTATCGCGTATTCGCGCGAGGTAGCCGGAATTGACGGGCACATCGTGGATGTCGTAAAGGGCGGTGCCCCGGACCTGCCGCCGGGACAAGGAGCGCTCGGAGAGTGGCGCGGTCTCCACGACACGCTGGAGGTCACGGGCCGAGCTCTCACCGTGGTCCGTGAAGTAAACCCATATTTTCCTGGGGCTTGCATCCGACGGCGCTTCGCTCGTCCCACTCGCTCCGCTCGCCGGCGAGATCGCCGGAGGCCTGCCCTGCATACCTACCAACAGGGCGGCGGCCAGTGCAGCCGCCAGAGGGACGATGCGGTTTCGACCAAAGTTGCGCCGGTTCATGATTGCATATCAGTCGCTTCGTGGGGCCGTTCGCATTAATGATAACAAAAACAGGGCCTCAAGAGAACCGTTTTTCCGCCTCCACGAAACCGGGCCACGATTCGCCGAATCCCAAGGGCCTCATCCCGTCCCAACGCAACGTACGTTACAATTCTCGCGCGACCGCCTCGGCCACCTGGAGCGTGGTACTGGTCCCGCCCATGTCGTATGTCCTGTGCACACCGTCGCGCACCACTTTGGCGACGGCCCGTTCGACGGCGCTGGCGTGACGTTTCTCCCCCAGCCATTCGAACATGAGCCGCACGCTCAAGAGCATCGCCAATGGGTTCACCTTGTATTGGCCGGCGTACTTCGGCGCCGAACCGTGCGTCGGTTCGAACACGGCCAGCGTATCGCCGATGTTCCCCGCGGACGCGAACCCCAATCCGCCCACAAGCTGGGCGCACTCGTCGGAAATGATGTCGCCGAAAAGATTGCTTGTCACGAGCACATCGTATTTCTCGGGATTCTTGATGAGCCACATCGTCATAGCATCGACATTCGCGTCGTCCCACGGGATTTCGGGATAATCCTTGGCGACGGCTGCGGCCTCCTCGAGGAACATGCCGCACGTCTTCCGAACCACGTTGGCTTTGTGGATGACGGTGACCTTCTTGCGCCCGTGTTCGCGCGCGTACTTGAACGCCGCTTCGATTATGCGGCGGCACCCCTTGCGCGTGAATATGCGCAGCGACACCGCTGTGTCCTGGCCCTTGAACCGACCCATGCCCTCGAGGTTCATCAGCTCTTCCGGCACGGGATAGAACTCCACGCCGGAGTACAGGTCTTCCGTGTTCTCGCGGAACACGACGATGTCGATGTCGTCGCGGTAGTTGAGGGGATTACCGGGATAAGCTCTGCAGGGCCGGAGGTTGACGTAGAGATCGAACACCTGGCGAAGCCTCACGATGGGGCTCTTGTAGCCTTTGACGTGCGGCTTGGAGGTGATCGCGCCGAACAGCGCGCAATCGCAATTTTTCAAGATCTCGATCGTCGCCGGCGGGAGCGCGTCGCCGTACTTTTCCCAGCACTGCCAGCCGATCTCGGCGGGAATGTACTCCGCGCCCAGATCCACCGCGCGCAGGATTATCTGCGCCGCGTCCATCACGTCGTTGCCGATCCCGTCGCCCGGCATGAGGGCGATCTTGTACTTCGCCATATCGATCCTCCGCTTCGCCTCGGTGTGTGTTTTCCAGAACGCGTCATCCGCGCGGTCTGGCCATGTTACAACAGTGACGAGACCGACCCAAGCGAAATCGAGCGCTACTGCTTTCTCGGCAGCCGCCATTCATCGAAAAGGACACGCTCGATCGCCACGCGAACCTCATCCGGGTTGAAAAACACCGGCTCGAAGCCGAAGAACGCGCTTCGTGCCGGCGTACCACCGGACTCGGGGATGGTGTTGGCGTACGTGGTCGACCAGAAAGCCACCGGCGCCCCGTAAACCACCGAGCTGGCATCGAGGCAACTGTGCGCGTATATCGGCTGAAAGCATCCACGGGGGTTGTTGTACTCCGCGTACGCGCAGAACGAAAAGTAGGGGGGATTGTACAGCTCCGATTTCAGTCCCCTGCGGTCGGGCGCGTAGTGCATGCCGGCGGCGGTCACTTCCGGACGAAGCGTGAGACTGGGGAAACTCGGATCGATGGGGACGCATTCCCGAAGCCCGTCGTTCACCGCGCTCACCGTGCGAATAGCCGTCACGCCGCAACCATGATCGATCTGACGGCGGAGTTGCGTGTAGCTGCTGTAGGCCAGGTCGAACACGTTCACACAAGCCTCCTGATAGCCGAAGGACTTATCACCCACGAATTGCCTGCTGTCCACCTGGTCGCCGTATTTCCCGGTTTGGCCACCCTCCAGCTCGTATTTGAAAATAATCGGGAATTTCGCCGGGTCGTCAAAGAACCTGGGGTTGATCACCTGCACGAGCGGTTGCTCACCGCACAGCAGGAGGCGGCCGCCGGCCGCCATGAACAACGCCAGCAGGTTGGGCTGTACTTTCGCCCCGCCCGACGTGCTCTTCTCGGGATCCTCCGAACGGAACTCGATCAGATTGGCGAGCAACGGCTTTGCCGACGAGGTCAATCCGTAGCCTCCGAACACGTCCCAGATCATCGTTTTGTATTCCGCAAGCCGCGTAATCGGGAAGAAGGTTCCGCCGTGGACCGATATGACATCCGCCGAGCTATCGAATCCATCCACGCGCCGGAGTACGTCCCGCCAGAACGCATCGTGTTCCTCGTCGTTCGGGAGAGCACCCTTCGTGGCTTCGAACCCGGATCCCAGCGGATTCTCGTAGAAGTCGTCCACCAGAAGCAGGTTTTTGTGCATTGTGAACTGGATGATGTTGACCTTGACCTCCACCCGCGACTTGCCGTTGGAATTGTCCATCACCTCCACGTTGAACGTATGTGATCCGAAGTAGAACCGCCTCGGCGGCGACGTGGCCACACTGCCGACAAAGGGAGTGAAATCGACCTCCCACTGCTCGTCTTTGGATAGATCGGCGATGTCCCACCCGTATCGGTAACCCGATACGTAGCCGCCGTATTCGTCCGCGTTAGCGGTCCAACTGAACTGGATCCACACGCCCGCCGGAAGGTCAATGATCGTCGTCGGCGTATTCTGCGAGAGGGTCAAGACCGATCCCATGTACTCGTTCGACACCGTGAGCAACGGTCCGGTCGTCCTCCGGGAGAATACGACGCGGCGAACGTTGTTGACCTCGTCGAACACCGGGGTCACCGCCCCGGCCTCGTCTTTGGCCTGGACGGCGAAGATGTAGCTGCCGAAGTCGGTAGGGGGAGTAGTCCAGCTCTTACCAGAATCGCCGGGCGCGCGGTAGTAACGCCAATCCGACCACTCGGGCGCGTTCGGGTTCTTGCGCACGTATTGGATTGCGCCCGAATAGTCCACACCGCTGACCCGTTTCAAGATCCAGCGGACCGAGTCCGGTTCCTGCTTGAGTGACTCGGTATCCACGTAGTCGGTGGCTACCCACTTGAAGGTCGTGATCGCCGGCACTTGCGCCGGGTTGAAAGCCTTGCGGCGAGGAACGAGGATGCGCACGGAAGGAGAGAGCGTCCACGCGGTGAATGACCTGTGCGCGGGCTCTTCTGAGGCCAGCCCCTTGGTGTCCACAGCCCTTATCAAGAAGGTGTGGGAGCGCTCGAACCTCGCCACCGGGCTCGAGGTGCTGGAATCGGCCAGCTGGTCGGCCGCAAATACGAACGTGGAGTCGTGGGCGTAGACGCGATGCCAGTTGTCCGCACCGACGGTGTCGGCGGGATCGAAAATGCCGGTTTCGTTTTCCGTGATCGCGTACTCATAGTACGCGATCTCTCCGTCCGGGTCCCAACCCCCCCACCAGAGATGGATCAGGTAAATGCTCGACG
>JBGSIK010000491.1:0-2476 GCA_041742575.1 Candidatus Krumholzibacteriia bacterium | reverse complement strand
GTCGATGTCGAGCACGAGCACAGGGGTACGGCAATCGTAATCCAGCGCGCCCAAGTCGAGGTATCGTGCGCGGCCGTTCGCGCGGGTTTTGAAGTGCACGCGCATCGCGCGCAGGTCGTATACGATGCGCCATTGCGTCTGCGACCCTTGCGACACGGAATCCAACCCCGCGAAGGCGTACGCCACCGCGTCGCCCACCGAGCGCGCCGCCGGCAAGGAGATCAGCTTGGCCGCGCGCACGAAGCGGTCGAGCGATCTCGTCGTGTTCGCAACCGGCCGGGAGCCGCCGAGGCCCGCGTGCTCTTTCGCGTAACCGATGGAGCGCTCGTAGGTGTCGTTGGTTAGCACCGGGTGAGGGAGCGTCTTTCCGGTGTGAACCACCGCTTTCCCTCCCAGGAACTCGATTGTGGCGCAGTCCCCGGCCGCGTCGCACACCAGGAAGTGCACCTTGGCGTGTCCCCCCGGTGTGATACGCATGTGGTCTCCGCTCCGGATCACCTCTCCCACCGTGGACGAGCAATCGAGCTGATATTGGACCCACTGCAGGTTCTCGAGCGAAGGCCGCGCGTCCGGTATCGGATAGACGGTCTCATCCAACCACATGATCTCGACCACCAGCCCCACTTCGTTCATCCCCCCGTTTGGTTGTTCCCGGCCGTATTGATTGAAGCTGACACTACCGTAGCGCGAAGTCCACGTCATGGGCCTGTCCGTGCCGAGCGCCGTCTTCGTCACCCCGCGCTTGTTCACGACGATGAGAGCGTCTCCAATGTCCCAGTCGTAGTTCTTGCCCACCACGAGGCCATGGGCCGACTCGAGCAGGAACGTCGAGCACGCGCCCGCCGCCGAAACGAAAGCCGCGCCGGCCAGCAGAGCGGCGGTGATCAGCTTCGTCATTCGCATTGCATCTCCTGTCGACGCCATGCGCGGAACGAGCGGTTCGTTGCGCGCCGGGAGAGAGACCTCGCCATCACATCCGCCCTTTGAGGTACTTCTGCCGCAACGGTTCCGGGAACTTCTCGATGGCGTAGCGCAACATGGTCCTGGGCATACGCGCGCAATGCCGCCTCAGGAAAACCTCTTCACTCGAGCGATCGCGCTTTCCGACCTCGCGGAGCATCCACCCCACGGCTTTGTGGATGAGATCGTGCTCGTCTCCCAGCAACGCCTCCGCGATTCCGAGCGTGGTGTCGAACCGCCCTTGGCGGATGAAGTGGAAAGTGGCGATGATCGCGATTCTGCGCTCCCAAACCGACCGCGATCGGGCGAGATCGTGAAGCACGTCCGCATCTTTGCCGTCGAGATGCGCGCCCACGATCTTGTCGGCGGACAGATCGACCAGATCCCATCCGTTGATGCGACGGGTGTTTCGCAGGTAGAAACGGAATATCCGCTCGCGCGCCGGTTCCTCCGCCCTGCGGAACTGATCCGCCAGTATGAGCAGGGCGACCGAGCGGTCCTCGTGGTATGGAGACCGAAGCAATTCGTTGAGATCGCCGAGAGGCAAGTCCCGGTGCTTGCGCGCCACCTCGCGTACGTGTGCGGCGGTGAGCCCGAGAAAACGATCCCCCTCGCCGTATTCCCCCTCTCCGGTCTTGAAAAAGCGGAGCGCGCCCTTCGCGCGTTCGGGGTCTGCGTGCTTCCGTACGTCGGCCTTCGCTTCTTTCACTCCCATGGCGTCGTCCTTTCAGACCAGGTCGCACGCGTCCGGCGGCATCCAGTGCCGGTCCTTGCCGTCCCACTTGATGTTGCAGCCTATGGGATTGGTGACGGGGGCCCCGATCGGCTTGCCGGCGAGGTGCAGAGTGAGCGCGTTTTCGAGATCGTTCACCGTGATTCTCTCCGCGTCGCGCGGGTTGTCCACACCACGCCCGGTGTAGATGAGCTTTCGATCCCGGTCGAACACGAAGAAGTGCGGTGTGCGCAACGCCCCGTACGCGCGCGCGATCTCCTGCGTGCTATCGTGCAGGTACAGCCAGGGAAAACGATGCTCACGCATGCGCGCGACCATGTTGTCGAAGCTGTCCTCCGCGTACGTGTTGGGGCTGTTGGAATTGATCATCACGAATTTCACGCCGCGCGCGGAGAACTTCTCGACCGTCCGGCGTGTCACCTCGTCCGATCCCTTCACGTACGGGCAGTGGTTGCAGGTGAACGAGATCACCAGCACCTTCGCGTCGTGGAAGTCGGAGAGCTTGTAGATGCGGCCGTCCGTCGCCGGCAGCTCGAAAGCGCGGACTTTTTCGCCGATTTGCAGTGTGTATGCCATTGTTGTCTACTCCTTGTTTCCCGAATTCTAGAGCTCCACGCCCGGACTCAGCGCGGGCTCAAGTGGTCCCACCCCGTGGCGTGGAATCGCCGCCGGCCCTTCTCTCCAGCAATGAAGAACCCGTGCGTCGCGGTCACCGCACCGACCACGCGCGCCGGCAATCCCAGCTCCCGCTCCACGCGCTCGCACAGGTTAGCCGCGCGACCC
>JBGSIK010000490.1:0-2617 GCA_041742575.1 Candidatus Krumholzibacteriia bacterium | reverse complement strand
CTGAACACCGCAAAGTTTCTTTGTGGTATTTCATCTCCCTTGTTGACAAAACTCAACGTAAAGAAACTCGATCACTTCGGCATTCTTGAAAGATATCCGTTCATGGAAGTAAAGGCATGGGTTAACAATTGTCGAGGGGGTCAGGCTTGACTTAAGAATTCGGGAGACACAATACGGAGGAAAAGACCCTTTCCCTCTCCAGAAGTCGAAAAAAAGAGCGGACAGAAGGAGTCGTCTTGAACAAGAACGTCCTGATTCTGGTATTTCTGCTGGTCGCAGTTGCGGCCGTGGGCGCTGGACTGTTTCTTAAGAAGGGAAGCAATACCACGACCCAATCAGCTTCCTCCAAAGCTGAGAACAAGGCCGAAGAGCCCAAGAGAATGGGCGCCATAGCAGTCATCCCTAAGGGTACGACCCATTCGTTCTGGAACTCGGTCCTCGCCGGTGCACAAAAGGCCGCCAAAGAGCACGATGTGGAGATCTTCTGGACAGGTCCGGACCGCGAGGGTGATCGTGAAAAACAGATCCAAATCGTCGAGGATTTCATCGTAAAGAAGGTGGCCGGCATCGTGCTGGCACCCACCGACGCCGGAGCGCTCGTCCCCGTGGTCGAACGTGCCGCGGCCGCCAAGATACCGGTCGTTATCATTGACTCGGACATCGAAACCGACAAGCGGGTCTCCTTCGTGGCCACCGACAACTACGCCGGCGGCGCACTCGCTGCGAAGCACATGGCGAAGCTTCTCGGCGGCAAGGGCAAGGTGGCCGTCATCAAGTACATGGCTGGCTCAGCGTCCACCACGGCCCGCGAAAACGGTTTCATCGAAACACTGAAGAAAGAATTTCCCGAAATCGAGGTTGTTGAAGATCGCTACGGCATGGACACGGTAGAGACCGCGCTCACCGCCGCCGAAGACGTGCTCACCCGCCACAAAGGGCTCGATGGCATCTTCGCCTGCAACGAGTCCACTTCCCGCGGGGCCCTGCGAGCGCTGGAGAGCCAGGGACGAGCCGGCGCGGTGAAGATGATCGGCTTCGACGCTGCTGACGCCCTGCTCAAAGGTCTCGAGGCCGGACGCATCGAAGCTCTCGTAGTCCAGAATCCTCATGCCATGGGATATGTAGGCGTATCCAGTGTTGTCGCTGCGATCAAAGGCGAAAGCGTCAACGCGAGAATCGATACCGGGGTGGAGCTCGTCACCAAGGATCGCTTGAACTCGCCCGAGATTCGCGCGCTCATCGGAAGCTAAGACTGATGGCGCTGAATCCTCACGTCGAGCCTTCCCCGTTTGCCCTGGAGATGCTCGGGATCAGTAGGAGCTTCGGGCCCATCAAGGCCCTCGAAGATGTCACGCTACGCGTACTGCAGGGCACGGTTCACGCCCTGGTGGGCGAAAACGGCGCGGGCAAATCCACTTTGATGAAGGTCCTCTCGGGAGTGCTTCAGCCCGACACCGGGACCATCCTGCGAGAGGGCAAAACCTGCGCGTGGAAGCATCCTTCAGAATCGCTCGCGGCCGGGGTCGCGATGATCTACCAGGAGCTCAGCCTCGCCCCGGATCTCACCATCGCCGAAAACGTGTGGCTCGGGATTGAGCCCCGCGGCGCCCTACCCGGCATGTACAGCAAAGGGCGAATGCTTGCAGACACCCGTGCCCTTGCCGAAAAACACGGCTTCGATGTAGATCCCGATCAAAAAGTGGAGAACCTTCCAGCGAGCACTTGCCAGATCGTCGAAGTGCTGAAGGCCCTTGCTCGTAACGCCGAGATTCTGGTGATGGACGAACCGACTTCCTCGTGCGGAGAGCACGAAGTGGCAGTGATTCTCGAAATGGTCAAGAAACTGAGCCGGGCAGGGACCACAATCATCTACATCTCCCATCGGCTCGAAGAGGTTGTTGAGATCGCGGGGGACATCACCGTTCTCCGCGACGGACGAGCCGTGCACACCGGCCCCATGAAGGGTCTCGAAATCCCCCATATCGTCAAACATATGGTCGGCCGCGACCTGGACGAGTACTTCCCCAAAAGGCAGGTCGAAGTTGGTTCCACGGCTCTGAGCGTGTCAGATCTCTCGTCCCAAAGCGTCGAAAACATCAGTTTCGCTCTGCGCTGGGGAGAGATCGTCGGCGTCGCCGGGCTGGTGGGCGCAGGTCGCACTGAGCTTGCCCGCGTCCTGTGCGGTCTGGATCCCGCAATCAGCGGCGCGGTTGAGCTCGACGGGAAAAGCGTGAAAATAGCAACGCCAGCCGACGCTCTTTCTCGGGGAATCATGTACATCACAGAAGATCGAAAGCGCACGGGGTTATGCCTGGAGCTTCCGGCCGCGTGGAACATGACGCTGCCATGCCTCGCGGAACTGGGCATGAAACATATCCTGCACCTCAGCCGAGAAAACGAAATCGCCGAAGAAACGGCCAAAAAGCTCTCGCTCAAGTGGCCCGGACCCGAAGCCCCTACGAGCGCTCTGTCGGGTGGCAACCAACAAAAGCTGCTGCTCGGTCGTGCGCTCATTGCTCAGTCGCGCCTGTGGGTCCTGGATGAGCCCACTCGTGGCATAGACATCGCGGCCAAGGTCGACATCTACGAGCTTATCGGACGGATGGCCGCTGAGGGG
>JBGSIK010000489.1:0-2817 GCA_041742575.1 Candidatus Krumholzibacteriia bacterium | reverse complement strand
CCAGGTCGGCGGCGAGCTCGTGCATCACGAACAAGCGGTCAGAGGTCGGGAGTTCCTCGAGTAGACCCCCGGCGACGAACGCGGCGACCAGGCGGTTCAGATAAGAGGTACGCTTTTCCCTGGGAATCTCCCGGAGGAGGCTTACGCCATGGCGCGCCGCGAGCTGCGGTTCGCGACCGCGCATCAGATGGTCGAAAACGAACAATGTGGGAGTCCCGCCCCTGGCCTCGTACATCCTCGCGACCGTGCGGTGCAGCTTTTCCAGTCGTTCCGGCGCTATGGTATCGTAGAGGAGACGGCGCAAAGATGCGCTCGGGATCGAAAGCGTGATCGCGGTCTGACCGGACGGAGGCAGCGCTCGGTAGTCGATCTGCACCAGGTCCAGTGCCGCGAGCCGGTGGACGTGTCGATGCAAATCGCCTTTCGACTCCGGGAAGATCGAGACCACGATGTCGCACGGAAGGGGGAATCGGGAAACGGCCAGGAGTTCGACGATCCGGCGTTCCTGCGGGAGGAGCGCCGCCAGCAGCTCGGCCGTGAGCCCCGCGGCGCTCCCGCGGGGAGCAGATCCGGGGTAGGCCGCTTCTATCAGTGTCGACAGACGGGCGGCGAGAGCGTCTTCGGCGTCGGGCGAATCCAAAGCCACGGAAACAAACCGCTCGCCGGCCCGATTGCGAACGCCGTCGAGCAGCTGTCTCAAGTCCTTCGACGCGGCGGCGGTATCCAACGTGTACACGACGGTGGCGGGGTTGTCCCCGCTTGGCGCGGAGAAGATGAGATCGAACGGGCAGGTGTGAACAAACGCCTCGTCATCGACGTCGTCCACGAGCCACACCGTTCCTTCGCAAGCGTTCTTCGCTGGGACGCGTTTTCGCGCCGCCGGAGCCAGGTCCCATTCGTTCGCCCAGCACGGTGAAGCAGTGGGGGCTCCGTATAGTTCGGCGGCCAGCTCGCGCAGCAAAGCGGTCTTGCCGCTGTTCGGTCCGCCGGAAATCTCGACAATGTGTCCCTTGCCGATTCGGTTCGTGATCGTCTCCAGCTGCGCGCGAAGCGCGTCGCTGATCGGGACAGCGCCGGATGCGCCAACCGCCATGTCCTGCGGCGGCGCTTCCCCGAAAAGTCGCTCGAAAACGTCGGCGAGGGTCCGCACTTCGCCGGATAGAACGGCGGTGGCGGTACGAGCCAACGCTTCGCGAAAGGGCTCCGGACCGCCGGAGGGCACGAGTTCCGTTGAGCGGATCGAGCCGCGGTACGGGTGAGGTTTTTCCATCGCGGCATCAGGGCGGACGTAACGCCGCATCATATCGCCGAGCCCCGAGAGGTGCGGCGAGACCGCATTTGTCCGGCGCCGGCAGCCGGAAGGCGCCTCGCCGGGGAGCGGCAGGACATAAGCGCTCGGCATCAACACGAAGGCCCCCGAAGGATCGCGCGCGATGGCCTCCGGGCGGAGGTCCCCAACCACGAAGCAGTTCTTCTCGAACGTGGCGAGCACCTGCAAAATCCATCGGAACAGAGCCCGCAGCGTATCGGCGTCCATCGGTGTCGCGTCGAGGGGGGCGTAGTACGCCGTCAAGAACTCGAGCTGGCCGGACTTCTGGACGAGGTCCACGATGGGCGGACAGGAGGCGGGCGCAAGTGCCGCAGCGGTCTCGCTCCGGAAAGGCACCACGACGGGGTGGAGTTGACCGACAAAGTCGGATTTGTGACGAAATAACAAGAACTTACGGTCGCTGACCAGGTCGACGTAGCTTCCAACCCGCCAGCCCCCGACGGGGACGTCCACATCGACTTGCTCGAGGTGTTTGCGGTAAGAGAACGGTGCTGAGCTCTCCACGGCCCCCCTCCTCGCTGGGAAAGGCCGCCAATACTGCGGCAATTTCGTCAATTATTTTGACTCGTAAAGTAATTTTACCAGAAATTCGGCCGATGACAAGCTTATTGTCGGGGGAAGGAGAGGGGGCCCGGCAGCGTCCAGGCTACGTGAAATACAGGATACGACCGCAGTTCTCGCAGGTCATGATGTTCGCTTTTTCGTAGAGCGAACGGAAGGAGGTCGGGATCTTGGCGAAGCAACCGAGGCACAGGTCCCCAGTAACCGGTACCACGGGCCGTTCATAGGTCTTGGAGACCCGTTCGTAGCGGTTGAGCAGCTGAGGCTTCACGCGCTTGGCCAGATTCTCCCGGGCCTGCTGTAACTGGGCCAGGCCGTCCAGATGAAACCCCATGCCTTCGAGTTCGGTCGAAGTGACGCCGTCCTTGGCCTCTTTGATCATGAGGTCCAGGTCCTGGAGCGCGACCAGCAGCTTGGCCTGGTCCTGGCTCTTCCGTGTAGGGTCGTTCTGGGGATCGCTGGGTACCATTAGCCTAACGATTGTAGAATCGCTTGAAGTTCCTCGAAACCGCCCGCACTCATGAATTTCTTGCGCGTCTTTTCGTCCTTGATCAGGTCGACCATCTGCCCGAGCACTTGCAGGTAGAGATTATCCTTGTCTTGCGGCGGCGCGATGATCAGGAAGAACAGGTGCGTCGGCTTCTTGTCGACCGCGTCGAAATCTATACCCTTGGTGGATCGAGCGAACAACAGCGACAGTTCCTGAATCGCCAGGGTCCGACCGTGGGGAAACGCGACGCCTTTTCCGATCGCGGTGCTGCCCAGGCTCTCTCGATTCAGGAGCATCTCTATAATGATCTCCTTGTCCTTGATGTGATGCTCTTTGCAGACACGATCGACCATCTCGGCCAACGCATCGCGTTTGTTGTCCGACTTGAGATCGAATATACACTGTGGTTCTTTGAAGTATGCCGTCAGTTCCTGTG
>JBGSIK010000488.1:0-2649 GCA_041742575.1 Candidatus Krumholzibacteriia bacterium | reverse complement strand
AAGGCGCGCGGACGTGAGCCGGCGGAGACCAATCGCCGCCAGGCATTCATGCCCGCGGGGGCCCGTGTGATCGACAACGGCGCCGGCACGGCCCCGGGATTCGCGGTCGAAAAGCGCGGGACGATGGTGGTGGCGCTCCCCGGGCCTCCGGAAGAGCTCCGCCACATGATGCAGACGAGCGTGCTCGCGCTTCTCCGCGAAGTCTTCCGCCGCGAGCCGGTCCGTGTGGAGATCTACCGGACCACAGGCATAGGGGAGTCGGATCTGGCGAACAAGCTGGGCCATGCGGCAGAAGGGTTTTCCTCGTACGAGGTGTCGTGGCTCCCTTGGGCGGGGGGCGTCGACATCGTGCTCACGCAACGTGAAGCGACCGCCGATCGCTCCGTTCTGTCGGAAGAAGCCGAAAGGTTCGAACGCGACTTGCGCGCCGCCATCGGCCGGCGATTCTACGAGCGCGGCGAGCGGTCACTGTTCGAAGTGGTGGGCGAGTTGCTCACGCGCAAGCGGGAGACAGTGGCGGTCGCCGAGTCGCTCACCGGCGGCTGGGTCGGAAAGGGCCTGACTGACGTGCCGGGAAGCAGCGCGTACTTTCTCACCGATGTCGTCGCTTACCACAACGACGGCAAGGTCGGGATACTGGGCGTGGGCCGCGAGACTCTCGCTCGATTCGGCGCGGTGAGCGAGGAAGTGTGCACCGAGATGGCCCAGGGCGTCCGCCGTCGGACGGGCGCGACCTACGGCCTCGCCACCACGGGGATCGCGGGACCGAGCGGCGGGACGCCCGAGAAACCGGTCGGGCTCACGTTCATGGGACTTTCGTGGAATGGCGGCGCTGTGGTCAAACACAGGGTGTTCGTCGGGGACCGCGACCAGATTCGCCAGCGCGCATCCCACGGCGTGCTGTGGTTGCTCTACGATCATCTGGAGGGCTGATGCGACTGTTTGTTGCCGCCAATCTCACTCCCCAGGTCCGCGGTCTCATCGCGGCAGGAATAGAAAGTTTCCCCGTCCGCCGTCCCTCTTGGCGCTGGACACAGCCGGACACATGGCACGTCACACTCAAGTTCATCGGCGAG
The DNA here is from genome assembly GCA_041742575.1 of Candidatus Krumholzibacteriia bacterium. GTDB lineage: Bacteria > Krumholzibacteriota > Krumholzibacteriia > WVZY01 > JAKEHA01 > JBGSIK01. The sequence goes on along the minus strand of JBGSIK010000488.1, from coordinate 1,573 downwards.
ACCCCCGAAGACGATTTACCCCTCATCGAGACCTGCCTCGAGCTCATCGCCGCTCGCCACCGGGCTTTCGCGCTCACGCTTCGCGCCTTCGGCGGTTTTCCCGATCTGCGGCGGCCGCGGGTGCTCTTCTACAAGGTGGAGACGGGAGCGGAGCCGCTTACCCAATTGGCCGCCGATATCGAAAAAGGATTCAGCGATGAGCTCGGGATCCCGAGGGAAGACCGACCCTTTCGCGCGCATGTCACCATCGCGCGCGTGAAGACGCCGCTTCCCCCAGAGGTCACTTCCGCGCTCGGGCGGGTTCCGGCTCTGGAGGGAGCGGCGCAGACCGTCTCGTACATCGACCTCATGAAAAGCGAGTTACAGCGCGGCGGCGCCCAATACCAGCGGCTCAAACAGTTTGCACTCGTCCCCTCCCCGTGATAACATGGCGCGTTAGCCCCGCCCCTTGGGTGGCTGGTGGGGGACGGGGCGGATGAAGGGATGAAGTGGAACACCGGCCGGAATCGTGACGGAAGGGGTTTGTTCATGGATAAGAAGTCCGCAAGCGAAGAGAAGGCCAGGTCGCTCGACCTGGCGGTCGCTCAAATCGAAAAGCAGTTCGGTCAGGGATCCATCATGCGATTGGGCGCGGATCACGCGATCGTGCCGGTCGAGGTGATTCCCACTGGAAGCCTCGCCCTGGACATCGCGCTCGGTGTCGGGGGGGTCCCGAGGGGCAGGATCATCGAGGTTTTCGGGCCGGAAGGCTCGGGAAAAACGACGCTCACCAGTTCCATCGTGGCGCAAGCGCAGAAGCGCGGCGGCACGGCGGCTTTCATCGACGCCGAGCACGCGCTCGATCTGGCATACGCGAAGAAGGTAGGCATCGATATCGACAATCTGCTCATCTCGCAGCCGGATACCGGCGAGCAAGCGCTGGAGATCACGGAGGTGCTGGTGCGGAGCGGCGCCCTCGACGTGATCGTCATCGACTCGGTGGCCGCGCTGGTGCCGGCGGCCGAGATCAACGGCGAGATGGGTGACGCGCACGTCGGCTTGCAGGCGCGGCTCATGTCCCAGGCGCTGCGCAAGCTCACCGGCGCCGTCAGCAAGACCAAGACTTGCCTCATCTTCACCAACCAGATCCGCATGAAGATCGGCGTGTTGTTCGGGAATCCGGAAACGACCTCCGGCGGCAACGCCCTCAAGTTCTATTCCTCGATGAGGTTGGATATACGGCGGATCGCCGCGATCAAGGACGGCTAGGAAATCTCCGGCAACCGAACCAAGGTCAAAGTGGTGAAAAACAAGGTCGCGCCGCCCTTCAAAACGGCGGAATTCGATATCCTCTATGGAGAGGGGATCAGCTTCGAGGGCGACGTTCTTGACATAGGCGCCGCGGTCGAGGTGTTGAAGAAGAGCGGCACCTGGTACGCGTTCGAAGAGGAGCGTCTCGGCCAGGGAAAAGAGGCGGCCCGGATTTTTCTCAAACAGCATCCGGACCTGACCGAGCGCATCACACAGAAGATACGGAGTCACTACGGTCTCGCTTCCTCGCGCCCCGCGTCCGGAACGGGGGAGAGCGGCCAGA
>JBGSIK010000487.1:0-2211 GCA_041742575.1 Candidatus Krumholzibacteriia bacterium | reverse complement strand
GTGAACGCGAGATGGGTGCCGTCCGGCGAGACGACGAGGTTATCGACATCGAGCGGCTGATCCGTCACTTGCTGCGCTTCGCCCCCATCGATGCGCAGGCGCCAGACCTGGGAAGAGCCCGATCGCGTGGAAACGAAGTAGAGATCTCTCCCGTCCGCCGACCACCTGGGGCTCCAGTCGCTCGCGGGATCGGTCGTGAGCCGCCGGAGGTCGGAACCGTCGATGCCGACCAGCCAGATGTCCGTCCTCCCTCTGTTCGCCTCGAGATCGGTCGTTCTAAGAACGAAGGCGATGACCTTCGCGTTCGGCGACACCTGCGGGTCGCTGATCCTCTCCATCGCGACCATGTCGTGGACCGAGAATGGATGGCTTTCCGCCGCGACGGCGGGGGCATACGACAGCACGGCCCCTGCCGCAAGGGCGACCAGGGCAAATAAGAGCTTTCTCATGGGGTTACATCTCCTCCCGGATGGACGATACGTGAGTGCTCACGGATGTTGGGCGCTGATGGAGCACATAGTTTATTCACTTTTGGAGAGAACCGCCAGTCAATTCCAGCCGCTCTCCTACGGCCCTCGAGCCAGCAGCTGCCGCTGGTTCCAGACCATGAGAGCCAGTGGCGTGCTGATTTCTCCTGTAAGGTCCGACGTATTTCCCGCGCTAAGGACGGTGGGCAGGGCACACGTTACTCTGGTTCTCCTGCCCACTAATCTGTTTGCAAAATCCCTGTTGATCTCACCAAATGAGGAGCTGGTTATGAGCCTCACAGTGGAGCGATTCAGGCTTCCGAACCCCCAGCGAGAAAGGCTCGGTCTGGGAGCTATGTCGACTGGAATCGCGTTTCGCTGCCGTGGTATACTGGCACCATGCCACAGGTTTCGTCGAAAGTCGGCGATGATGCGGGAGCGAGGGATCGGAGCCCCGATCCCTCCGGTTGGGTCGATCTCCACGGGGATGCCCTCTACCGCTTCGCGATTCTTCGCGTCGGAGACCCTCACGCCGCGGAGGACCTGGTTCAAGAAACGTTTCTCTCCGCGCTGCACGCGGCCGACCGGTTCGAGGGGAAGTCGTCCGTGAGGACGTGGTTGATCGCAATCTTGAAGTACAAGATCGTCGACCATTTCAGAACAACCGCGGTGGAAGTGCGAGCGTCGGACCTGGCGGTTTGGGAGGAAGAAGACGACGAGGAGTTTTTCGACAAGCGTGGCCATTGGAAGCGCGCTTTTCGGGAGTGGAGGGGCTCCCCGGACGAACTGGTGGAGAACAAGGATTTTTGGCGGGTGTTCCAGTCCTGTTTGACCAAGCTTCCCGAGGCACACCGGCGGGCGTTCGCGCTCCGGGAGATCGACGGACGCGATAGCGAAGAGATCTGCGAGATACTCTCCATTACGCCGGCGAACTACTGGGTCATGATCCACCGGGCGAGATCCAAATTGCGAAAATGCCTCGACGCTAACTGGTTCAGGAGAGATTTGGAGCGAGGTTGAGACACGCCATGATGATCAATTGCAAAGAATCTGCCGTTAGGTCCTCTCAGCTCCGGGACCGTCAGCTGAAGGGGATACGGAAGGTCGAGCTCTGGTACCATTTGTTGATCTGCCAATTCTGCAGGATATACGGCAAGCAGATCGGAATGCTCGGCAATTTGTCCCGCAAGCTGGGTGAAGTCACGGGCAGCTCGACCACTCCGGTGGAAGGGCTGAAGGACATCAAGCTCCCCGAAGACGCGAAGGCGCGCATCAAGAATCGACTCTCCACCAACTAACCACCTGGACAGGCCACAAACGCGGGCCGGTCACTCGTTGCACGGGAGGTGTGCACCTCCAGCGCGACCTGTGACCGGTCCGTGTTCACAACTCTGTTGGGATCCCGAGCGTCAATGCCTCAGAGCGGCGACCACCTGTGTGATGACTTTCTTGGCGTCCCCGAAGACCATCGTGGTCTTGGGGAGATAGAACAGATCATTCTCCACGCCAGCGAAACCGGCCGCCATACTGCGCTTGATCACGACCACCGTGCGCGCTTTGTCCACATCGAGAATGGGCATCCCGTAAATCGGAGAATCGGGGTTGCTGCGGGCCGCCGGGTTCACCACATCGTTCGCGCCCACCACGATGGCGACATCGGTTTCCGTGAAGAGCGGATTGATCTCATTCAGATCGAATAGCTTGTCGTAAGAGATATTGGCCTCGGCCAGCAGGACGTTCATAT
>JBGSIK010000486.1:0-5245 GCA_041742575.1 Candidatus Krumholzibacteriia bacterium | reverse complement strand
GCCGAGCGCGCCCGCCGACGATATCCACGTCCAGACCGACGCGCCCCTGCTGCTCGCTCGATTCGACGAGTCGGCACTCTCCGGTTACCTCGTGGCCGACGTGGAAAGTCTCGTTGTCGACGACACCGCGCAGGTTATGGTCGCGAATGGAGTCCTCGGCGTCGCCCGCTCCGGCACCACCATAAACATCGATCGCTACGACGCCGAATTCGCGATCTACGCCCCCGGGGCGACCGAAATCCGTTATCACGATCAGGCGATTCCGTTCATCGAGACGGGAGGGTACCTCTCGCCGGACCCGACCGCGATCGCTTCGGACGGCCCGTTGACGAGTGGGCGGAAACTGCGCGCGTCTGCCTACCCCAATCCCTTCAACCCCTCGACCACCGTGGCTTTCGAGGTCACCGAAGTGGCCCGAGTCTCGGCAGTCGTGTACGACGTGGCCGGCCGGGTCGTCCGCCATCTCTTCGACCGGACCTTCACCACTGGACCGCAGACAATCGGCTGGGCCGGCGACGACGACGCCGGACGCGTCGTATCGAGCGGCGTGTATTTCGTGAGGCTCATCTCCGTATCGCCTTCGGGATCATCCGCCTCGACGGTGAAGATCACCATCGTCAAGTAGACCGCGTTTCGGCAGCTACTCTCGTCGGTGCATGAACGGCTCTGTGTGTTTCCCGCCATCGGCCTGCCCCGCACGGTGCTTCTCGTTGGCCTCCCGCTCTTTCTCCCGTTCTTTTTTGCGTTCCGGATCCAGACGCTCGAGGAACAGCTCCGAGAGCTCACCGAACAGAATCTCGTAGTCGACCCCCCGGGGATATTTGCGTGATAACAGAGACTTGCACCGATCGAGCTTGGCCTTGACTTCTTTGGAGACCACGCCCTCGATCTTCCATTTTTGCTCGAATTCGAATTTAGCGCTACGCTCGCCCGTGACTTCGCTGCGAAGTCCCCCATCGCCCGCGCCGGATTGCACCGCCCCCACCGGCTTCGGCACGATCACGGGTCTCGTCCGGTCGGGAGAGATTCCCTTGGCGTCATAGCGCGCCGCCAGGCCGAGGCGTCCGTGTAGCCAAGCTCCCCTCGGCAGTACTCATAGAGCGATCCATAGCCCTTGCCCATGTGGAGTCCCCGGCGCGCGACTTCGACCACGTGGGAGACGATTTCCAGTGTGAGGGACTTTTCTTTCTCGACCAGGCTTTTCAGGCGAGAAATAAGTTCCCGGTCGGACAAGCCTTTGAGGGAATGCATCAAGGACCTCCCGGTTGAGGGTAAGACGTGAGCAACGCGGGAGGAGGGCTGCGGGATTCGCAATGAATATAACACGCGGTTTTTGCGCGCTCGTAGGAGGCGGGAGAACCGCGGAGACAACGCGAGACGAGAACAACGTCAAAAAACGACAAGAGCGCGCTCCAGCAGTGCCGCAGGAGAAAGCGAAGGGCTATCTGAAAAGGACTCGAGCGATCAGAAAACCGCCTCCAATATTCTCGTCAAGCTGTTTCTATGGGACGGAAGAGATATTCTCGCGTCCAAGCAAAGAACGGCGGTGTGTGGAAACAACCGCCGTTCTTTGCAGCGCTGGCTCTTGATCCGACGCGAGGTCCCGCCATGTCACGCACGGCGGCTCACCCTACCAGCTCCCCGGGAGGCATTTGATTCTACCTTACGAGCACCATCTTTCGGGTTTCGACGAAGGTGCCGGCAACCAGCTTGCAGAAATAGACGCCACTCGCAACCGGCGCGCCATCGTCATCTAATCCGTTCCAAAAGACGGAATAGAAGTCCGCTTTTCGCGGCTCATCGACCAATGTCTTCACGATCCGCCCGCTTACATCATAAATGTTCAGGCGTACGTGACCATCCTCCTTGATCGCGAACCTGATCGTGGTGGACGGATTGAAGGGATTGGGATGATTCTGCGACAAACTGTTCTCCAGGGGGATTCGATCTTCGGCACCAACGCATTCAACGTCCATGCGGAGAAAGTTGAGTATCGCTGCCAGATGTTCGAATCGATAGTACTCACGACCTCCGGAGCGGTCCGGACCACCTTTGCTTGTTGGTACGATGATCGACAGATCATCGACAAGATGGTGGTAACTGAATCCTGCGAGAACGACCCGCGCCATTGTGCCTTTATCGTTCTCTGCTTCCTGTGAAATAATCGCGCCGTGTCCCGTCTGGAAATGATCGCTGTAATACATCTGGATCTTGGAGATTCCCAATGGAGCCAGAATGTCGAATTCGTCGCTGATAGGGTAGCCGGCATCAAGAAGCGCCGTGTGCGCTGACCCGTTCGGATACTTGAAGAACGTGTCCGGCACCAAACCGCGTATGGAGGGCATCGAGGAATAACTGTATGGAGCCTCGCGGTGGTTGGCAGTGAGAAGCTCATAGTCGAGGTATGTACTCGCGCCCGCATACGGTTCCAAATCGGTCGCGATCGCGTCTCCCGAGAGATAGAGACCGGGTTCCCACAAACTCGACTCATCGAGGAAGTCCAATAGCAATTGCACATCGGGCGACGGATCCGTCCCGCCATTCCCGATGGTGCCGCTGGTGAAATCGCCGGAATTCCAAACGATGTAACGATATACATCGACAATCTGTTCTGAAACGGCGCATCCCCCGAGACTATTGCCCTGCATCTGTGCCGGAACCCGAACGTCGAAGCGATCCCAGGCCAGTGGCGGCTCCATGATAGCGAGGTCGTACTCGATCATGTCCTGCGCGTCCGTTCCGTCAGCGTGGTCGACGTAGAGGATGGAGACCCCGGGTGTCGGGAGGCACTGCATCTCCATCGGCTCCGCAACCACGTCATCGAGGGATCCGGTCATGCCGGTAAACTCGCTCCAATAGCTGACCCTAGGGCCACCTTCTCCAGCCGGGCGGGCGTCGACTGCGGCGAGGAAGTAGTCAATCCGATCCGGAGGCGTGAACAGAGCGTCGTTCAGATCGACATCGAACATGTCATCATCGAACTTCCTCATCAGCACCACCGTCCACCCCTCGGGAGGGGTGAACGGAGCAGCGTAACTAGTGACGACCGGCCAGAAACCGGAGGAATGCGCGATTGCGGCTCCCGTTTTCGAAGGATTCGTGCACTTCACGCAAAGATACACAGCAGGCTTGAGGGGTTCATGTTCCGCCAAGCCGTAATACGGGTCATACGCGCTCGCTATCAATTCTTGACCGTGTTGAATCGCTGGAGGCACGTCAATATTCTGCGCCCTTATGACTTCAACTGTTCCGGTCAAGGAACCGTCAGAAGGGAAGTTGTCCTGAAAGAGATCGATCTGATTGACGCTCCACCACGGTCCAAACGGAGGAATGCGTGCCAGTGAGACATTATCGAAGAGCGGTGCATGGGAGTGGCATCCACTGTAACCATAAAACGGCTCATACTGTTCATACATGTCCACTACTCCCAACGCCACCTGCACATATTCGGCCCCGGGATCTACAAGATCGCCGATCTCCAGCACTTCATGCTTCCAGTGCGGCCCAAGCCCCTGATCATAGTATACAGTGTTTCGGTCCCGCCATTGTCCCGGCACCCCCAATGCACTGATTGAACGAATCGACCAGGTGTAGAACACCAGATTATCCAGAGGAAGATCGGCGTAGACGTCGAACTCGAGCCGTAGCTGCCAAACGTCATCGGGGATAGTCCCGCCGGCATCCCAATCGACCAACGGCGACTGGATTTCGTTGTGAATATAGCTTTCGCATTGGTCGTTGCAGCATCCCTCCGTCGTTCGTCCATAGGGGACCACAAACACTCCCGGATACTGGTCACATAAGTCCGTCGAGCCATTGGTGAAGGCCCATAAACAGCTCGTATTTTGCGGTGAACCTTCCTGCGGCATCGTCGCTCCGTTGAATAACCCGGCGTGGTTACCAAACGCTTCGGCGGGAGTTCCCTGCCAATACGGCGCCGTCTCGTTGGTTTGGTGGTCGCCAACGGCTTCGTCTTCGAAGTCTTCGAGATGATTCAACGTGCCAAGGTCTCTAACAAGTAGGTTATCAAGAATGATCGCACCGTCGGTGTTCCACAATCCGTCTTCATCCGACCATGCTCCGTCGGATTTGAAACAAAAACGAAACCATATGACCCCGTTAGGAATTTCCGCAGCGGGAATAGTATAGGAAGCACTTGTGTCGCAGTAGGCCCCAGAGAAAAGACCAAGCTCGTTCCAGGTGCTTTCGTAATCCACGCTGTATTCCACGTGGACGATGTCGTAGCCAGCTTCTGTGTCGTAGGTTGCGTCAAACTCGAGCGTCACGTCGCCGGTGACCTCCCAGTGACGCGATTCAAAGACCTGGTTCCATCCATTTCCGTAGCCAGGCAGTGCCGCATATGTGCAAAGCAATGGATCGGCGACGTTGGGACGCGCACCACACCACATCGACTGCAGGCCCTGGATCGGCACCAGACAGCCGTTGGAGCCGCCACCGAGGGCCGCGAAGTCGTCAACGTGCCAAAAGTTGCCAATCTGCGCCGTTCGATCCACATAAGTCCACCCCATCGGGGAACAACCTTCGAACGTCCATGACCCCAGCGGATATATCGTACAGGTTTGCGGTGAACCGCGGTTTATCTGGCCGTCAGGTCGCGCATACCGATTGTCGGCGCTGGGTTGGCTTTGAGAGAGGAGTTTCGGCCGGGGTTGCTCTTTTGAGTGGGCATAAGCAGCCCAGGAAACCGTGAGCACTGCAAAGAGAATTAGAATGATAGACTTCTTCATCGGTTTCTCCCTTCTGGGTGTGGCAGCACGCGACGCGAGTAGCGCGCACAGAGGACGAGGAGGAAAATGAAGTATATGGAAATTGCGGTAAGGATCGGCTCGGCATCACCTCCCCAAAGTAGATGGGCAATTGTAAGCGGACGGTTGCGATCTGTTCAGACGTCACGCATTGAGAATCGCGTGTGCGTAGTGAAGATAGCCGCATTCTCCCATAATTGGACCTGCTTGTCAACAAAGAAGCCCTTGCGAATCGCTTGGTTGCTCCACTCGCCGTTTTGTGCTACACTTCGCTCACGCCTCGTGGGGGAAACCGTTGCCGTCGAATCGATCATCCAACACACTACGCTGTTCCGTCGTCGCCATTGAGACGCGCCTGCGTCCGGCGCGCGCCTTGGTCCTTGTCGTCGCCGCGCTGGCAGCGCTCGCCATCCCGGGCGAACCCGCATCGGCTTCCCCGTCTACGGCCCCGGGTACCGCCATGATCGCGGACGGCGTGA
>JBGSIK010000485.1:0-2816 GCA_041742575.1 Candidatus Krumholzibacteriia bacterium | reverse complement strand
GACTCTGGGCCCAAATGCCACCGGCCCGGGCGTTGGCCCGGGCCGGTGGCCGGCCCCAGGCCGGCATCCCGTGGTGTCCGAATCTCGCAGTCCGTCAGTTCCCGGAGCCGCTCCTGTCCGGAGCGCTGTACATCAACTCGGCGAACTTGTGCATGATCACCTGCAGCCGTCCGGACGCCTGCTTCAGCGTGGCGAGGTCGCGCTGGTCGCTCTCCTTGGCGGTACGGAGATCATCCATTGCGGCCCGGATTTCCGTCAGGTCGGTGTCGGAGAACTTGTCCCGGAAATCCTTGATCGTCTGTTCCGTCGAATACATCAGGATTTCCGCCTCGTTGAGCGATTCGGAATAGCTGCGCTTCACGCGGTCCTCTCCTGCGAACTTCTCGGCCTCTTCGACCATCCGCTTGATCTCATTTTCGTTGAGTCCGCTGGCGGTCCGGATCGCGATCTCCTGCCGGCGGCCTGTGCCCAGGTCCTTGGCGGAGACGTTGACGATCCCGTTGGCGTCGATATCGAACATGACCTCGATCTGCGGGACGCCACGCGGAGCGGGCGGAATTCCCACGAGATCGAATCGTCCCAGTGTGCGGTTGTCCTTGGCCATCTCGCGCTCGCCTTGGAGGACATGAACGCTCACCGCGGGCTGATTGTCCGACGCCGTGGAAAAGATCTGCGTCTTCCGTGTCGGCACCGTGGTATTGCGCGTAATGAGCTTGGTCATGACGCCGCCGAGAGTCTCGATCCCCAGCGACAGAGGGGTCACGTCGAGCAGCACGACTTCTTCCACCTGCCCGACCAGCACTCCACCCTGAATGGCCGCACCTTTCGCCACGACCTCGTCCGGATTCACGCCCTTGTGCGGTTCCTTGTTGAAGAACTTCTTGACCGCCTCCCGTACTGCGGGCATGCGCGTGCAGCCGCCGACCAGGATGAGGTTCTCGATGTCCTTGGTAGTGAGCCCTGCGTCCTTGAGCGCATGCTTGCACGGTTCGATCGTCTTTTTGACGAGGTCTTCGACCAGCTTCTCGAGGGTGGCGCGCGTCAACACGACCTCGAGGTGTTTGGGACCGGCCTCATCTGCGGACAGGAAGGGTAGATTGATCGTGGTCTCCAGAGTGGTCGACAATTCGCACTTGGCTTTTTCGGCCGCGTCTTTCACGCGCTGCATCGCCATCTTGTCTCCCGACACATCGACGCCGCTCTCCTTCTTGAACAAATCGATGATCCATTCCATGACCCGACGGTCGAAATCGTCGCCGCCCAGGTCGTAAACCACGACCGTTCCCTTCCTCTGCTTGTCGAGCCCGTACGCCAGGGAGGCGGACGTCGGCTCGTTGATGATGCGCAGGACCTCGAGCCCCGCGATCCGCCCGGCGTCCTTCGTGGCCTGGCGCTGGGCGTCGTTGAAATAGGCGGGCACCGTGATCACTGCCTGGGTAACCTCTTCACCGAGGTACTCTTCCGCGACCTGCTTCAAGTTCTGCAGGATCATGGCCGAGATCTCCTCGGGTCGGAACGAGCGGTCCTTGATGCGGATCACCGCGTCTTCCTGCTTGCCCTTCTCCACCGTGTAGGTCACCCGCTTGGCTTCTTCCTGGATCTCGCGCCACCGGCATCCCATGAACCGCTTGACCGAGTACACCGTCTGTTCGGGGTTGGTGATGGCCTGGCGCTTGGCGATGTGGCCGACCAGCCTCTCTCCGTTTTTCGCGAACGCCACCACGGAAGGCGTTGTCCGGCTTCCCTCGCTGTTGGCGATCACGACCGGTTCGGCTCCCTCGATGACGGCGACACACGAGTTGGTGGTGCCCAGATCGATCCCGATCACTTTTGACATACCTGGCTCCTCGAGTTCGATAGGTCCAGCGCGCGCACGCGCCGTCTTTCAGGGACCGGCGCAGCCCGTTCCGTGCTTCCGGAATGGCTGTGTCACGTGCAAAAACCGACTTCGTTCCTACTTTGCAACGATGACTCGGGCGGGACGGATGACAACGTCGTCCAGCAGGTATCCCTTCTGTATGATCTCGGCGACATGGCCGGAATCGACGTCACTCGTTTCCAGTTGTCCCACGGCCATGTGAAAGCCCGGATCGAAGGGAGCGCGGAGTGCGTCAATCTCCTTGACGCCGAGTTTCCCGAGCGCGTCGACGAAGCTGTTGTAAATCAACCGGACGCCGTCGACGAACCCGGATTGGTCGGCACCTTCGACAGCCGAAAACGCCCGCTCGAAGTCGTCCACAATATCCAATATTTCGAGAATGACTTCGGTTCTTGATTGCTGTTTTAGCAATTCCCATTCCTTACGGGTCCGTTTCCGGTAATTTTCGAATTCGGCCACCGACCGCAGCCACTTGTCCTTCAACTCGTTGAGCTGCTTGTTCTTCTCCGCGTTTTCGCGGGTTAGCTTGAGGATGATCTCGTTCTTCTCGAGGAGCCGCTTGAGGACCTCGTCGCGAGTGGGTGGGTGGAAGGTTACCTCCTCTTCCTTCTTGGATTCCTCGACTTCCGCCGGTTCGTCCGCAGGGATCAACGTGACGGCGGATTCGCTATCTTCTTCGTCTTCAATCGCTTCACCGGTTTCGCCGTGCTCCGGATCGGCGGCTTCATCGGGCGAGGCCTCCGCGGGGCGCGATGCAGCTTCTTCATTATCGGACATGACGTGCTTTTTGCGTTTCTCCTGGGTTCCTCCGGGCTTGGGCTTGTGCTTTTTTTCGGTCACGTTCGGCTCCTTGCTGGTCATGACACTGGGTACGACCGGTTGGACCCCAGGCAGCTGGCCGCAGGGTCGGCGGGCGATTCCCGGCCCTCGCGACGGG
>JBGSIK010000484.1:0-2268 GCA_041742575.1 Candidatus Krumholzibacteriia bacterium | reverse complement strand
CCGCCCCGCAGGAGCAGGACTCGGCGCCGCGGAAGCGGCCGGGTGCCGCCCGGGTCGGCAAACCGTAGATGCCGAATCGCATCGTCGAGCTGAAACCGCGCCCCCGGGAAAGGGTGAGAGTGACACTCACCGGGGGGCGGTTTTTTACCATACCGGCGAGGGAAGCCGAGGCGCTTGCCGAGGCCCTCGGCGAGGGCGCCGTCCTGTCGGACGAGGATATCCTCCGTCTGGATTGGATGGACCAGTACCTGCGGGGCAGGGACAAGGCCGTAGGCATGCTGTCGCGGCGCGCGCGCTCCCGTCATGAAGTCGAGACCGCCCTCACCGCGGCGGGGATCGCGACGTCGATCCGCGAAGGGCTGCTCTCGGAACTGGAGGAGTTGGGGCTCGTCGACGACCTCCGCTTCGCGCGCGAGTACGTGCGCGTGAAGAGCGACGTCAAGAGGCTCGGTCCGCACCGGCTCCGCCATGAACTGCGGCGCTTGGGTGTGCGCCGGACGATCATCGAGGACGTGCTCTCGGAGTCATTCGACAGCGACGCACAGCTCCGCATGGCGCGGGAGGTGGCGCGGCGGAAGTTGGGGGAGAGCGCCGTCGATGAGAGGGCTGCACGACGCCTGGCGGACCAGCTCCGGCGCAAGGGGTTTGATTACGAAGTGGTAAACAGCGTGGTCTATGAGTTCCTCCACCGGAGCCGGACCGGCCCCGGTGAGGAGCAGTGAGAACATGAACGCATCGAATCCGAAAGTCGAGCGTTACGCGGTCGACCGGTTGGCGAGGGAGTTTCTCGACTATTTCCGGTCGAAGGGGCACGAGATCGTTCGCAGCGCTCCGCTGCTGCCGGAGGACCCGACGCTGCTGTTCACGGCGGCCGGCATGGTGCCGTTCAAGGCCTACTACAGCGATCCCTCCTCCGCACCCTACACGCGCGCGACCTCGGTGCAGAAGTGCCTGCGCGCCGGCGGCAAGCAGAGCGACCTCGAGAACGTCGGGCGTACCCTTCGTCACCACACGTTCTTCGAGATGCTGGGCAACTTCAGCTTTGGAGATTACTTCAAGAAGGAAGCCATCGACTGGGGGTGGGAACTCTCGATCGACGTGTGGAACCTGGACCGGAAACGCATCTGGCTTTCGGTTTACCAGGACGACGATGAGGCCTTCGAACTCTGGCGGAAGCGCACCGGCATGCCGCCCGATCGCATCCTCCGCATGGGCAAGGAGGACAACTTCTGGGGGCCGGTGGGCGAGACCGGCGTGTGCGGGCCTTCCTCCGAGATGTACTTCGATGTGCTCGGGAAGGACGACGGCGCCAAACCGGGCGACCCGGGCACGGATGATCGTTTCATCGAGTACTGGAACCTGGTGTTCCCGCAGTTTTTCTACACCGAGGCGGGCGAATACGAACGACTTCCCAAGCCGGGGATCGACACCGGGCTGGGGCTGGAGCGGATCGCGTTCATCCTGCAAGAGGCCCCGGACAACTATCACACCGACGAGTTCATGCCCATACGTGCGGCGGTGGCGCGGGCGATTGTGGACGAGAAGACGCGTCGCGAGGCGACGGTCGCCATCAACGTGGCGGCCGACCACGTGCGGGCTCTCACCTTCGCACTCACCGAGGGGATCATGCCCTCGAACGAGGGGCGCGGGTACGTGCTGCGACGGTTGCTCCGGCGGGCGCTCACCAAGATGCAGCCGTTCGGAGTGAAAGAACCGTTCCTGGCGGCCGGCGTGGACGCCGTGGTCGCTACCATGAGCAAGCGCTATCCGGAGCTCGCCGGGCGCGGCCGGCTGGTCGGGGAGATCATCACGGCGGAGGAGGAACGATTTCTCTCGACGCTGGAGCAGGGGATGGACAAAATGGGATCGATCGTCGAGAGGGTGGTCGGCGCGGGCCGAAAAGCGATCGATGGCCGAGATGCGTTCCTGCTCTACGACACCTACGGTTTTCCGCTGGAGCTCACCGAGGAGCTCGCGGAGGAGAAGGGACTGGTCGTGGAGCGGGGCGGGTTCGATGCGGCGATGACGGAGCAGCGGGAACGGGCCCGGCGCGCGAGCTTCCACACTTCGGCGCTGGGGGGCCGGTTCGTCGAAGTGGAGCAGGGGGGCCCCGTGGCGCGCACCGAGTTCATCGGCTATGACGCGTTGTCGTGCGAGGCGTCGGTGGTGGCGTACGGGCTGGCGGAGAAATCCGAAGGGAACGACGCCGGCGACGCCGGCGTAGAGTTCGTGACCGATCGGACCGTGTTCTATGCCGAGAGCGGCGGG
>JBGSIK010000483.1:0-4249 GCA_041742575.1 Candidatus Krumholzibacteriia bacterium | reverse complement strand
CGACAACTCGCTCGACGCGTGCGAGGAAGCCGGCATACTGCCGGAACTCATCGTCGAAGTGACGCCGGTCTCCGAGGAGCGATACCGGATCGCGGTCGAGGACTCCGGGCCCGGCATCGTGCGCTCGCAGGTGCCGAAGATATTCGCGAAGCTCCTCTACGGCTCGAAGTTCCACCAGCTCAAGCAGTCACGCGGGCAACAGGGTATCGGCATCTCGGCCGCGGCCATGTACGCCCAGCTCACGACCGGCAAGCCCGTGCGCGTGGTCACGCGGACGGGCGCGCGCCGGGAGGCGAACGCGTACGACCTGCAGATCGACACCAAGCGAAACGCGCCGCTGGTGCTGGAAGAAAGCGTTATCGACTGGCACCGGGACCACGGGACCCGGGTCGAGATGGAGATCGAGGCGTCGTACAAGAAAGGCAAGCGCTCGGTCGACGCCTACCTTCACCAGGTGGCCCTGGCCAATCCGCACGCGGAGATCACGTACCGGCCCCCCGAGGGGGACCCTGTGGTCTACCGGCGGCTCACCGACCGGCTGCCGGCAGGTGCGATCGCAATCAAACCGCACCCGTACGGGGTCGAGCTCGGCATCTTGCTCGACATGCTGCATTCGTCCACATCGCGGAACGTGAAGGGGTTTCTTTCGGCCGAGTTTTCACGCATGAGTCCGCGGGTCGCGGAGGAGGTGCTCGGCATCGCGGGGATCGCGCCCAGCACGTCGCCCAAGCGCGTCAAACGGGAAGGGGCCGACGCGCTGATCGCCGCGTTCCGCAAAGTGAAACTCATGAAGCCGCCCACCAACTGCCTGTCCGTGGTGGGCGAGCAGTTGCTCATCAAGAGCCTCGAGCGCGAGTACAAAGCCGATTTCTACACCGCGTTCACGCGACCGCCGGCGGTGTACCGCGGGAACCCGTTTCAGATCGAGGTGGCGCTCGCGTACGGCGGCGAGCTTCCCGCAGATGACGTCGTCGAGCTGCACCGGTTCGCCAACCGGGCGCCGCTCATCTATCAGCAGTCGGCTTGCGCCATGACGCAGTCGGTGATAGGGACGGCGTGGAAGAGCTACGGCGTGAACCAGCCCAAAGGCGCGCTGCCGACGGCACCGATGGTCATACTGGTCGGGATCACGTCGGTCTGGGTGCCCTTCACGTCGGAGAGCAAGGAGGCCGTCGCTCACTATCCCGAGATCATGAAGGAGATCAAACTGGCAGTGCAGGAGTGCGGAAGGCGGCTCGCCCGTTTCATCAAGAGGGGCGTGCGCGAGCGAGACGAGGAGAAGAAGAAATCCTATATCGAGCAGTACATCCCGCACATCGGAATCGCGCTGCAAGAGATGCTGGGTTTTTCCGAACGGGAGGAGCAGCGGGTCGTGGAGATTCTGAAGGACACGCTCGAGCGGAGCAGAAAGCATTGATCGAGGAGAGGGCCTGGCGATGGCGTCCAACAAACGGGTCGTGAAGAGAATCAAAGACGAAGCGGAGCGCGTGCGAGTTGCGATCGTGGACGGCAGGAAGCCGTCGATGAAATTCCCCCTGCGCTCGCTTTCGAATGTTCGCTACAACGTCAAGCAGGGTTTCCTGGAGATGAAGGGCGGCAGGAAGGAGCGCACCCTGACCGTCAACACGGTGAAGACATTTGCCCAGACCCTGCGCATGATGGCGTTGTCGAAGGAACTCATCGACACCGACGACATCGCCACCAAGCGAGAGGCGTATTACGTCTCCAAGAACTGGGAATCCGCGCGATTCAACGAGCAAGCGGAGTCGGACGCGGTGATGGACGACGTGGAGGCGTTTTTCAGTCTCAATCGTGAGCAGTTGGGCTTCATCCCCGAGGAAAAGGGCGGCGACGTGGCGGGGCAGTTGGTGGTGGTGGACATGGATCGCGAGACGGGCCGCCGGCTCAAGATCGACTGCACCAAATTCGGCAGCGGCGCCTACTCGATCCCGATCAGCATCGAAGAACTCGAGTTCGAGACCAATGCCGATTTCATCCTGGTCATCGAAACCGCCGGCATGTTCCAGCGCCTGGTGAAGCACAGCTACTGGAAAACGGCCAACTGTATCCTGGTGTCGATGGGCGGGGTGCCCACGCGGGCGTGCCGGCGGTTCATCCGGCGGCTGGCGGACGAAAAACGACTGCCGGTGTACGTGTTCGTGGACGGCGATCCCTACGGGATCAGCAACATCTACCGCACGCTCAAAGTGGGGAGCGGAAATGCGGCCCATTTGAACGAATTCTTCTGCGTGCCGCAGGCCCGTTTCCTCGGCATCACGCCCCAGGACATCGTCACCTACAAGCTCCCGACCCACCCGCTCAAGGACGTGGACGTCAAGCGCGCCAAGGACGCCCTCAAGAACGATCCTTTCATCCTTCATCACAAAGCGTGGCAGGACGCGATCTCGCAGCTGGTGAAGATGGGAGTGAGGGCGGAGCAACAGGCGCTAGCGAAGCACGGCCTCAACTACGTGATGGACGTCTACCTCCCCGAGAAGCTCAAGCACCCGGAAAAATTCCTGCCTTGACCCGAGCGCGGTCCACGGCCGCCATGGGCACTTGCGGGCACGGCTCCCTACGGCCAACCGTGCATGTCGCGGTTCCGAGCTTGACGGTCGCCTCCTCCCACGCGGAATGTCTGTAGGCGTGGGACGCACCGCGGGCTGTCGGATCGCCGATCGGGCGCTCCTACTATTGCTCGCCGACAGAGGGCCCGCTCGGCCCAAAGCGGCCCTGGCCCGCGCTCGCCAGAACCCGAATGTAATCAGCTTCCCGAATCGACGGTGGCTGAGGGTGACACGCATGCCGAGTCGCGAGTCCGGAGCGCGCTTCGATACCGTGCGCGCGAGGACCCGAACAGCGAGGCGTGCGTGCCCCCCTCGGGCTGGAAAGGCCCGAACGGCGTGCATGGGGGGTGTTGACCGGGAGAAAAGCGTATGTTAGTATTACTTGGTCAGTTACCGGCCATTCCGGAGTACCTCGAGGCCGGTTGTTCCTTATAATTGCCCGCGGGCGCCTGCGGTTTTATCTTGGAGTATATAATGAGGCGTTTTTTCGCGCTCCTCTGGCGGGGTTGGAAGAAGTTCGCGCACGCGTTAGGGGTGGTGAACACCAAGATCCTCCTGACGGTGTCGTACTTCATCATCATCGCAATCGCTGCCGTCATCAGCCGGATCCTCGGGCGGGATCTGCTCGACAAGCGGTGGAAAGCGAAGCCGACCTATTGGACCGACCGGCAACCGGGCGAAGTCTCGCTGGAGTCATGCAAACATCAGTTCTAAGTCGATGCCGGGAGGAATGACGGCGTGTATATTCTCGGAATCTCTTGCTACTACCACGACTCAGCCGCGGCCCTGCTCCACGACGGCCGCATCGTCGCTGCGGCGCAGGAAGAGCGCTTCACGCGCATCAAACACGACCAGGATTTTCCGAAGAACGCCATTCGCTACTGCCTCCGCGAAGCCGGGATAACCATCGACGACGTTGACTACGTCGGTTTCTACGACAAACCGCTGATCAAGTTCGAACGCATTCTCTACACGTACCTGGCCACGTTTCCGCGCTCGTTTCCCTCGTTCATAAAAGCGGTGCCGCTGTGGCTGCGCAAGAAGATGTGGATCCCGCACATCATCAAGAGCGAGCTCGGCTACGAGGGGGAAGTGCTCATGATCGAGCACCACATGTCGCACGCGGCGAGCACTTTCCTCGTTTCCCCATTCGAGGAGGCTGCGATCGTCACCGTAGACGGCGTAGGCGAGTGGGCCACCTCCACGATCGGTAAGGGCCAGGGCAGCGAGATCACCCTCTACAAGGAGACCCGTTTCCCTCACTCCCTCGGGCTCCTCTATAGCGCGTTCACCTACTACCTGGGATTCAAGGTGAACAGCGCCGAGTACAAAGTCATGGGACTGGCGCCCTACGGGGAGCCGAAGTACTACGACAAAGTTCTGGAGCTGATACGATTCGAGGAAGACGGCAGCTTCAGGATGAACATGAAGTACTTCGCCTACGACTACGGCCTCACCATGACGAACGGGCGTTTCGAGAAGCTTTTCGGGCAGCCGGTGAGGAAGCCGGAATCCAAGATCGAGCAGTTCCACAAGGACGTGGCGATGAGTGTCCAGAGGGTGACGGAGGACATCGTGCTGCGGATGACCCGGCACGCGCACGAGCTCAGCGGCAGCAAGAACCTGTGCATGGCCGGCGGTGTGGCGCTCAACTGCGTGGCCAACGGGCGCGTGCTGCGCGA
>JBGSIK010000482.1:0-9040 GCA_041742575.1 Candidatus Krumholzibacteriia bacterium | reverse complement strand
AGTACCAGTGGTGCGCGGTGCCCACAATCCCGCTTCCAAGGTACAGCACCGCGTCGAGATAGACTACCCGCCGCGCGGTGACATGCGAGACGATACCCAGCTGATAGAAGATGACCGCGACCATGACGGTCACGAAGAGTTCGAAGAAGCCTTCCACCCACAGGTGGATGATCCAGAATCGCCACATGTCCACGACGGAAAAGTGTGTCGTGCTCCCAAAGAACATTGCCGGGAGATAAAACACCGGGATGGCAACCGCCGCGTAAAGGAATAGTTGCGCGATATTCTTGCGTCCGGGGTGTTTCCGCGCCGGACCGACAGCGCGGTACAGGAGAACGATCCAGATAATTAGCCCGACGGCCAGCAACACCTGCCACGCGCGACCGAGATCGAGATATTCCCATCCCTGATGACCGACCCAAAACCAGCCCTTTTTCAAAAGCTGACTTACACCCAACCACTCTCCCAGAAGGCTGCCGAACACAACCACGAGTAGCGCGACGAACACCAGATTCACACCGGCCGTTTGCCCGCGCGGGTCCTTTCCCCCGATGGACGGCGCGAGCAGCAATCCGCCGGCGACGTAAGCCGTCGCAATCCAGAAGATCGCGAGCTGCAGATGCCACGTGCGAACGATGTGGCTCGGAAAAACGCCGGACAGGTCTACTCCGTAGAAGCTCCCGGGGTCAGCGCGGTAGTGCGCGGTCGCGCCGCCCATCATGGCTTGGGCCAAGAACAGGAGGGAGACAACGACGAAGTATTTCAACGTGGCGCGCTGACTGTCCGTGGTTTCGCCAGGCAGCATTTGGGGGTGCACGTGTTCACCTTCCCCCTTCCAGCCGAGGTAGTTGAACTTGCCGAAAAAGAAAAGGACCAAGCCGGTTGCGGCCAGGAGCATAATCAGGCTCAACGCACTCCACATCAGGGCCGCGCTCGTCGGACTGTTTCCGGCCGCCGGCTCAAACGGGAAGTTGTTCGTGTAGGAATAACTCTTTCCCGGCCGATTCGTCACTGAAGCCCAGGCGGTCCACGCGAAGAACGCGACCAGTTGGCTTATCTCATGTTCATCGTCGATGTATGCCCGCGGCAAACCGAGGTTATTCTCCGGCACCGTGAAGTAGGCCTTCCAGGTTGCGAGCTGGTTTTGAAACGAGCGTTCTTCGGCTTCCGTGAGGATCAGAGTATTTGTTCCGGGATCGTAACGATTTTCCTTGAGGATGCGGCCCGCCTCCGACGTGATCACCGCTCTTTCGGAATCGCCCAGAGCATCCAGGGTTCCACCGTATTTTTGCCGCGCCAGGTCCTCGGCGGTATCCATTGCGAGCACGTGCAGGTACGCGGCGGAAAAATCGGGGCCCAGGTATGCCCCATGCCCCCAAATGGTGCCGTTTTCCATGAGCCCATACCGGAGAAACACCTGCTGGCCGCCGAGTACGTCAGACTTAGTGAACACCGTTTCGCCCACGATGTTCACGGTCTTCTCCGGAATCGGGGGAGCGTCGCGGAAGGTGACCGCCGCGCGCCAGATCAAAATCGTGAATCCAATCGCCAGGACGATTATGACGCTACGCGTCCACCACCAAGAGAGATCGCCGTGCGACGTTTTGCTATTCGCCATCTTGTGCTCCTCTCACTCTTCCGTGCAAACAGTTCCGTAACCGCGTCAAGCGCTCACGGGCCCGATTATAGTAGACCGCGCTCACTTGACAAGCTGTCGTTATGCTCTATTTTGAGTACTGTAAGTAGTGCACTTCACAGACGCGACTTCGTGAACGGCCCACGATGATCTGCGATCACACCCGTCGTTTTTGTCAGAAGGAGAAAAGCATGCGGTACAAGCTCTTCGGAAAGAGCGGCTTGAGGGTCTCCGAGCTCTGTCTCGGCACCATGACCATCGGCGAAGACTGGGGATGGGGCGCACCCAAAGAGGAGAGCCTCAAGATCATGGAGGCGTTCGCCGAAGCGGGCGGGAATTTCATCGACACGGCCAACAAGTATACCAACGGGACCAGCGAAAAATACGTGGGCGAGTTCATCGCTCGGGAACGCGGGCGGTTCGTGCTCGCCACCAAATATACGCTGAGCACGCGCGACGGAGATCCCAATGCCAGTGGAAACCACCGCAAGAATCTCGTGCAGTCTCTGGAAGGGAGCCTGAAACGCCTCCGCACCGAATACATCGATCTATATTGGGTGCATGCGTGGGATTTTCTGACGCCGGTGGAAGAAGTCATGCGTGCGCTCGATGATATGGTCCGCGCGGGCAAGATTCTCTACGTCGGCATCTCCGATACGCCGGCATGGATTGTCTCCCGCGCCAATATGCTGGCCGAACTGAAGGGCTGGACGCCGTTCACCGGCATCCAGGTTCAGTACAGCCTCATCGAGCGCACGGTCGAGCGGGAACTCCTGCCCATGGCGAAGGCGTTGGAGATGGCCGTGACCACATGGGGCTCTCTCGGCTCCGGCGTTCTCACAGGGAAATTCAACGACCCCAAAAGCCAGAAGAAAGCCGAGGACACCCGCATCGCGCAGATGGGAGCGAGCCATTTACTCAGTGAACGGAACCTCGCCATCACGCGGGAAGTCTCCGCGGTGGCGCGCGAAATCGAACGCTCGCCGTCCCAGGTGGCGCTCAACTGGGTCCGGCAGCAGAAGGGGATGATCATTCCCATCGTCGGCGCAAGACGGGTCTCTCAACTGGAAGACAATCTCCGCTGCCTCGATTTCGAATTGAGCGCAGAGCACCTGCGGCGTCTCGACGCGGCAACCGAGATCGATCTGGGATTCCCGCACGATTTCCTGCACGGCGAGAGGGTCCAAGGTCTGGTGTTCGGGGGAACGCGCCCGTTGATTGACGACCGTAGGACGTGACCGGGGGGCTGGGATCGGGACACAGCAGCCGAAGAGTGCTGTTCCCTACTTCAGGTAAACGTCGAGATCGAGCTCCTGTACGGGTTCGGAACGATTGCGGTCCGACGTGAATCGGACTTGTCCGGTCGAGACGCTGTCGGAGCCGGCTGCCCACGCAAACACACAGTACACGCCGGCTGGAATTCCGAGCCGGGCGACCACTCGATAGTCCCCCTCAACGTTCGAGACGGCTTGCACTGACGCAGATGGATCACCCAGGTTGCAGTCCGCCACCGGAGCAAACCGGATTTCCACCGTAGCTCCGCCAACTGGGTTCCCGTCTCCGCCTATGACCGCGCCGGCAATGACCGCCGAACTGGTGCATACGTTTCAGCCGGGACTTTCCGTCGAATCGCAGCCTGCCACGGCGGCCGCCACGATCATCCAGCCAGCTAGGATGTACTTCATCATCTCGAAATCTCCGTACGGCACCTCGAATCCGAAGTTGTCATATCAGTTCGATCCTGCACCATCCGGCGACCGCAGCGCCGTGTCGCGGAAATACGCTCCCAGTTGTTGGCCGATCACCTCGTGCGCCGGCGGCCCCCACACATGCCCCTCGACTGAAGCATAGTTCCCCATGCCGGCTAGCCACTCCGTGACTTCAAGATACACAACGTCCCCGCGCGCGTCGAGTTCCAGCACCTTGCGTTGGATCCACGGGTGGCGGTCGAGCTGGTTGTCGGCCGCGATCATGACGAACGCCACCCCGTCCGCGCGCAGCTTCGCTGCGAAGGTTTCCAACAGCTCGCAGTAAAACGCGTCCTGCGGCGGCATCGAATCCGACGCGGCCTCTCCCGCTTGGTAGCGCGTCGCCCCCTCTCTCACCGCCCGGCGCTCGAGCAGCCGGTACGCGCGCCCGCGGAAAAAGTTGTACAGCTGCGAGCGCTGGACGAACGAGCGAGAGAGGTATTTTTTCACCCAACCCGAGCTTCCGTGGACCTCGCGATACGCGAACTCTCCGTTTTCGACCACGGTCACTTTGTAGACGAAGTTGTCGGCGGGATCGTTGGCGCAAAACTGCAGAACGACCGCGGCCGGATGATAGGCCGCCCCGAAATCGTAATACCGACGGACCTCCTGCGTAAGACCCCAACCGGGGGAACCGAGGTTCACCACCGCAGCGGCGCCCTCCAGCGCGCGGCCGAGAACCGCAGCGAACTCCTCCCCGTCGTTGACGCCCATGCCGAAGGCGTACGAATCACCCAACACCACGATCCGCGGCAGTGAATCCGCCACCGATGCGTCGATCGCACGGCCCCTGTGTCCAACTTCGTTGACCGTATACACGAATTCGAACTTCCCCGGCACGCCGTGCACCATCCGCGCGCCCGCGAACGGTATGAGACCGTACTCGGGAGAGAAGCGGTAGCGAGGAGACAAGTACTCCGTCGGGCTTGCAACACGGAGCAGCAACTCGCCCAGAATAACCAGCGCGAACACCGCGATCAGGACCGTCAACGTATAGAAAGTGAGCTTTCGCTTCATGTTTCTCCAAGGGACCTGTCGCGACCCGGCCGGCGTGTCACAACGCTGCCGACCCGTGACCGGTGTGAATGACTCAACACATCGGGGTGCCGTTGAGGACCTCAGTATACACCGAGCCGAGGGCCCATCACAATTGGACGTTCGGTGTCATCCCGCGGTCGCCACCAGTCCATACACCCCGACATGGAACCTCTTTCCGGTCGGCAATGTATCGACGCGAGTCATCAGCTGCTTGAAATCGTGACGGATCGCCAGCTCCGCGATGAGCTCCGGGCTCACGAGCCTCATGATCGGCTGCAGCGACCGTAGGCTTTCGTATGGTGTTTTCGTGACGGGACTCCCCTCCGCCGAAGGGAGCTGCAGCACGACCGAAAAAACGCCCCCGGCTCGGAGCCACGTCGCGATTCTCTCCATCGCCGGCGCCGGATCCACATACTCGAAAATGAGTGCACCGTGAACGAGATCCATAGAATGCGCGGCGATCGTGCAATCGAGGAGATCAGCGCAGATGAGCTCGAGCCCCGGAAGCCGATCGCCGTACCGTTGACGGACGACTTCCAGGTATTGCTGATTGACGTCGATCCCGATGATTTTTTTTGTCGAGGAGGGAATATGCTCGAAGCCGTTTCCGGTGGAGCATCCGAGCACGGCGATATCGTTGGGCTGGGACTCCCGGAGGACCTCCTGGAAAACGGCGCTCAGGTAAGCGAGCTGCTGGACGGTCGGGTGGTCCATGTGCCCTTCATAATCCGAAACGGGAATCCGAAGCCATGGATTACGTCCGCCTTTTCTCATGATTCTCGGCGCTCCCGTTCGAGAGATTACGACGGATACGCCGGGCGCGGGGACTTCCCCCGCGAGCTTGCGAACACCGTCGTCGCGCTCTTAGTCCACGTCAATCGTTCGGACCGGGCATCGCGATCCAAAGAATGATGTACACGAGGATCCCGGGAAACGCGGCACTGAGAATCGAAAGGATCACATACGCCCATCGGACTCGGGTAGGCGACCACCCGAGCCTTTCGGCGATTCCGCCGCAGACACCACCGACCATGCTGTCTTTCGATCGGCGCAATGCCCCACTTTGTGTCGTCATCGCATCACCTCAATAATGTTTCACCAAGTCCACCTCAGCAACGCCTCTGGACGGAGCAATTCGCCCGGGGTATCCGATCCGGGCTGTGTCCCCCGAGAATCTCCTCCTGCGCACGCGGTCGAACCGGCCTATGATACACCGCGACCGGCGCCAATATTCAACCGCTTATCCCGCGGCCCGCTCTCCACGAAGTGATGTGCGCCACATGGTGCCGGCCGTGCCACGCGTAGAGCGCCAGCGCCCAGTCCAGACTCACCACCCCGATGTCCGGATGATGAAACACCCGATCGAACTGAGCTTCTTCGAGGCTCCTGAGAAAGCGCACCCACCGCCCGTGCAATCCCTCGATCAACGCGAGCGACCTCGCGATCTCGGCGTGCGCGGCGTCTTCGAGCTCCGCCCAGCGCGCTTCATCGTACGGTTTGATCGTCGGCTTCTCCTCCGTCACCGCCAGTTTGAAACGTATGTACGCGTTCATGTGGCTGTCCGCCACGTGATGCACCACCTGGCGAATGGTCCAGCCGCCTTCTCGATAGGACTGATCGAGTTGCGTTTCGGTGAGCCCGGAAACCGCGCGCTCGAGTTCCGCCGGCGCCTGCTCGATCTCCCGTACGAACCGCTCGCGAAGCTCCCGCGTATACGCGGCCGGCGGTTCAAAGCGGCCGATGGGATAACGAGGATCCGGCATCTGTCGATCTCCCCCGGAAAACCGGGCTGGTTGCCGTGACAACCACGGCGGCAATTGACATCAGGACGAAGAAAACACCCAGTGCGCTGTCATATTTCGAAAAGCCGAAATCCGACAACATGCCGATGGATGTATGGAGAAACACGGCGACGAGCATGCTGCCCTTGCATCGAAGGTAGAACCAGGTGAAGAGAACTGTCATGGGGAAAGTCCAGATGATCCGCGCCAGTAAGGCTCCCGGCCCTTCGACGAGAAATCCTGCGTGGAGATCGATGGGTAGGTGCCAAAGCCCCCACACCACAGCGAGGAGGAGGGACGCCGCCAGGGGGCCGTTCTTTTTCAGGAGTACCGGCAGTAAGAATCCGCGCCAGCCGATCTCCTCCCCCAAGGGCCCGCCCAGAAGGGCCGTGTGCGCAAAGGAGACCACGGCGAGCCAGACGAATCCGAGCGCGCCTCTCTCTAAAGCGGAGATCTCCCAACCACCGCCTTGGACGTTCGCAAGCACCCACGCGACCAGGAAGAGAACCGGGAAGAAAACGACGGAGAGAACCACCCATCGTCCGTCCGGTTTCTCCTGCACATCCCCTGTCCCGGGGCTGCGAAGCCTGCGGTTCAAAGGTGAAAGGAAGAGAATCACCACGGCGGCGGCGACAATCACGGTCACGACCGAAGGCAGCGTTCCGGACTCAGTGGCGTTGAGCGGAGCGCGCGCGGCGACCAGGAGACCGGGCACAACGAGCGGCAGGATGAGGACCGGGAGCATCCGCAGACTATTCCAGCGGAGTCCCCGCCGCGTGACGCCGGATGCAATCAACGCCGCCAGCGAGGGGCCGAAGACGCCGATCTGCGCGACGAGCCAGCGGAAGTCGTACGCTCCGACGCCTGCCCTGGAGAGAACACCGGATGCAAACCAGATCGCCCAGGACCAGACGAAGGCGAAAATCAGAAACAGCCAAAGGCCAACGGCAGAACTCTTGGTGACGGCGGCGGGGGATGTTTCCATGCTCGGTCTTTCCATACTAAGGGGTACGTTACCACCAAATCAGACGTTCGTCAGGCACCCTCACGCTTCACCACCACGGCGGTTCCATAGCAAAGCACTTCCGTGACCCCGTCCATTACTTCGGTGGCGTCGTATCGTACTCCCGTGACCGCGTTCGCGCCCATCTCCTCGGCATGCTTCACCATCATCTCGAAAGCTTCGATTCGTGTCTTTTCGCACAATTCGGTGAACAGGGTGATATTGCCGCCGACCAGCGTCTGCAGTGATGCGCCGAGCGTGCCGAATATCGAACGCGACCGCACCGTGATCCCGCGAACCACCCCGATATTTCTGACCACTTTGTAGCCGTCGAGTTCAAAAGCTGTCGTTGTCATCGATGGATCCATAGCCTTCTTTCCTCGTTTCCTCATCGGCGGCTCCAACCGCCGAAGCTCGATCTGTTAAACAACGAATCAGATTTCCCATTCTTCCGATAGCAGCCGTGGGATGAGCGGCGTCACGATGCGATATGAAGCGCCCCATAGTCGATGTGGCCCCACGCGATAGTAGGCGATGCGACGCGACTTCGGTTCGTTGGGGAACTCCCCGATGCTCTCGCCGCGCGCGGCAGGGTCCGCGAGCTCAGCCACACGGACTTCCAACACCTCGGCGATCTCGCGTTCTTGGTGCGTCCAATGGGCCGGGGGACGAATCTTGGCCAGGAAAGGGTGGATGCGGAAACCGGTGGTGCGCGTCTCGACCACCGGAAGATCTGCCAGTATCTCGATGTGCGCACGGTCGACGCCGATCTCCTCTTGCGCTTCGCGGATCGCGGTGTCCCGCATAGAGTGATCACGGACATCGCGCTTGCCGCCGGGAAACGCGAGTTGCCCGCCGTGCACGCCGTGGTCGGTCCGACGCACGATCACCAAGCGGAGGCCGCCCTCGGCGCCGCGGAACACCGGCACCAGAACGGCGGCGTCCTGGAACTCCTGCGGCGCTTTCCCCGCGTAGGACCTCTCGCGGTCCGCCTCGTGTTCGCGGTTCGTGTCGCGATCCCGCTTTCGCATTTCGCCCTCCGCAGCGGCCGCAACCCGCGACTGTCAATCCTTGAGGTAGTAATCGACGGTGGTGACAACACGCACCGTTTTCTGAGGTTGGCCGCCCTCCATCATACCGGGGGCCGGATCGCGCGGCAGGATCACGAACACACCCTGGTTCGCCTCGCGGATCTTGCCTATCTTGCTGTCCGAGTCCTTCGCAAATTGTTCCGCCGCCCGCCTCGCCTCGGCGGTGGCCTCCGCGATCATTTCCGGCTTGAGATCGTTCAAGCGCGTGAAGAGATACGTGGGGTCGCTTTCGAAACCACCCTGCGACGAGAGCACCACCCCGGCGTCCACGAGTTCACCGACGTTCCGGCTCGCTTTGACGACCGTTGCGGGATCGTTCGTCCGCACCATCACGGTTTGCGCGACGATGTAGCGGCTCTCCATGGGGCCGCTCCGATAGGGGTTCGCGAGCAAGTCGTTCACTTCCAGGCGCGCCACCTCGGCGGAGTTGGGGTCGATACCCTGCTTTTCGAGGAAGGCGAGGACTTTCTGGTGGCTCTGCTTGATCTCAGCCTGCGCTTTGGCAAGATCGTCGTTGGTCGCCACGAAACGAAGCGGCCATAGGGCAACGTCGGCGGTGACATCGCGTTCGGACACGCCTTTGACGGTCACAGTGCGATCGGCCGCACGGCCCCTGAAAAAACCATTCCCCACGAAGTAACCGCCGAGCGCCACACCAACGGCCAAGATGGCCGCGCTCCAGAATCCAGCGTTTTTCATGCCCGATACTCCTTCCGTGCGAGGCGGTCACTCCGGGGCCGGTC
>JBGSIK010000481.1:0-2853 GCA_041742575.1 Candidatus Krumholzibacteriia bacterium | reverse complement strand
GTAGCTCGCGTAGGTGAGAATGCACCCCATGCCGAGGCTCAAGGTGAAGAATATCTGACCGGCGGCCGCGAGCCACGCGGAGGCGGACGAGAGCTTCGAGAGGTCCGGGTTCCAGATGAACGCGAATCCGTTGGCGACACTTCGTTCGGGGAAATTCACAGGGTCCGGCGTGCCCAGTGTGATGACTCTGATCACCAGGATGATGGCGAAAACGAACAGAGCCGGCATGGCGATCAGAGCCAGCCTTTCAATGCCCTTGGAGACACCGCGGTACAGGACGAAGAGATTCAGACCCAACGTGAACAGCATCAACAAATACGCGGGAAGCACACTGCCGAAGTACCCCTCGCCGACACCTTGGTAGCTTGCGAGGAAGCTCCGCATGGTGTCGAAGGTTTCCTGGCCAAAGTAGGTCTTGGAGAGAGAGAAAAAACTGAAGGCGAGCGTCCAGGACTCCACATAGGTGTAGTAGATCAGGATGATCGAGGAGAGAAAGAGGCCCATGACGCCTAGGTATTTGGCGATGGAGTTCTTCCACATGGCGTCGAACATACCGGGCGCGGTGCCGCAACCTCGCTTGCCGCCGTAGCGACCCATGCCCCATTCCACCCACATGAGCGGGATCCCCAACAAGAGCAGCGCCGTGAAGTACGGGATCATGAAAGCACCGCCGCCGTTCTGGGCGGCCTGGACGGGAAAACGCAGGAAGTTCCCCAGCCCGACGGCGTTGCCGGCCATCGCCAGGATCAGTCCGATCTTGGTTGCCCATCGCTCTCGTTTGGCCATTTGCATCTCCTCGATCTAGGTATTCTCCAACAGGCGCAGCTGGCGCAGGACCGATTCATTGCCGGGATCGAGCTCGAGACACTTCTCCCAGTGCCGGCGCGCCTGCTTCTTGTCGCCTACTTTGAAGTACGCGCCGGCGATGTTGTTGTGGAGCACAAAGTGGTCCGGACTGTAACGCAGACCCTTGGCGAAGAACCGAATCGCCTCGCGGTAATCGCCGCGGTCGAAGTTGATCGAACCGAGCTGGTTGTACGTGCCGGCGTGGTGCGGATCTGTACGGAGGAGCTGCCCGTACATGAGCTCGGCCTGCTCGGGAAGCCCGCGCTTCGCATATTCCCCCGCGGATTCGAAGGGCGTGCGCGGCAGTGCGGAAGCGTCGATCCGGTCCCCGGCCTGTTCCAGCGAATCCCGCGCGCTCGCCAGCGCTCTTGACGCAGACGGGTGGGTCGGTTGCAGCGCCGCCGCCATTTCCAGTTCGCGCGCTGCCCCCGAATAATACCCGATCCGCTCGTACGCCACTCCGAGATTGTAATGCCCGTCCACCGAAAGCGGCCGGAGCTCGATGCCGGTCTTGAACTCCACGATCGCCTTCTTGATCATATCGGCGGCACCGTCCGGCTTCTCCGTCGCGAGATCGGAATACACGCATCCCATCACCACGTGATCGAAGCCAAAATCGTAATTCAGCATGGGCCGCGAAACGAGCAGCGCCACCACCAGGGCAATCGCGACACTTATCCCCACCCGTCGCCACCGCCTGCGGCGACCCGCCTCCCAGAGTTGCCACACGCCCAGCGCCGCCAGCACGAGCAGGAACGGCACGACCGGGAGCCGGTACCGCTCCGTGACGAAGAATGGGAGGAGAAAAGCCATGTAGACGAGAACGAAGCCCACGTAGAGCCTGAAGATGGGCCACGTTCTGCGGGAGGCGATGAACAAGAACACCGCCATGACCGCAAGCGACGCCGCCAGCGTGAATTTCACCACCAGGAAAAGCAGGAAGAGCGCATACGCTCTGGCAACGAAATACTGGTTGAGGTGATTGGGGACCTCGTACCAGTTCCAGAACAGTCGGAACTTCCGCCACCACAACCCCGCTGCTTTACCCGGCTGTTCCTTGATGAATTTCCATCCCTGCGATGCCCAGTACCGGGACACCTCCGAGGGCTTCATGTTCGAGCGGCCTGTCGCCGCCTCCGCCGCCTCACGAGAGCTCAAGTACAATCTAGTGTTGTCCAAGCCGGAATTCGGGGGAAGCGTGTAGATGCCCCCCGCCGTCTCGTTGTTGCCGATGTAGAAGTTGACTCCCGCGTTGCTCGACACCAGCACGAAGTCTTTCGACACGGCGTAGTTGCGCAGTGTAATGGGCGCGACCGCCAGCACGCAGCCCAGTGCGAACAGGACCGCCGCGGGAATGCCCCGCGCCGAGAACGACCAACGGAAACCGGTGACGATCCACACCGCTGCGAAGGGCGCGAACACCAGGATGTTCGGCCTCCCCAGGCCGGCGAGGCCGAGCAGCACACCCGCCCCCCACGCCGCGAGGTAACGTCTCCAACCGCGCCACGGCGTGCCCTCCTCATCCTCACCCGGCGGCTTCAGGAACGTCATCAGCAGGACGGACGCGCACGAGAAAAACAGCACCAGGGTTTCCATCAGGATCTCGCCGTCCATGAACACGAGCGTCCGATATGCCGCCGCCCCGAAACCGGCCAGTGCGGGGGCGGAGGTTGAACGCGGCGCCGCCCGGCGGGCGAGGAGATAGATGAGGACGCAGGTCACGCTCCCGATAACGAACTGCACGATTATGAGCGCCGTGAAATTGACACCGAAGATCTTGTATATGAGCGCCAGGAAGTACGGGTACAGCGGCGCCTGGTAGAACACCTCGCGGCCGAACCAGTCGCCCGCGGCGATCTCCCGCGCCCAGGCGTCGTACTGCTGCCCGTCGCCGAACAGCTCGGTGAAGAGCAGCGAATCGTGCAGCTGCCAGAGGTACGCGGCGCGCAGCACGAGCGCGATCCCGAAGACCGCCAGGAAGTCGCGAGCGCCGGGGGCGCGTTCGCC
>JBGSIK010000480.1:0-2384 GCA_041742575.1 Candidatus Krumholzibacteriia bacterium | reverse complement strand
CTCCAACATCATCGCCTTGTGCCGGCGGACCGGACAGCCGTCCTTCGGAGCCCTACGGGCTTGGTCGGCCGAACAGCGCGCGGATTTCTACGGGGCGGTCGTTGAAATGCTCGGCATCCGCTTCCGTCGCCCGCCGGAAGTGGTACTCGACCTCACGAACGGGCCGGAAAACCCGCGCTGGCTCGCGGGGGCCACACTCAACATCGTGGACAGCTGCTTCGGAGCGCCGCCGGCGCGACCGGCGATCATCAGCCAAGCCGAAGGCGGAGAACGTCACACGATGAGCTACGCGGACCTCGACCGGATTTCGAACCGATTCGCCAACGCGCTCGTCGATGCCGGCATGCGGGCGGGCGACGCCATCGCAGTCATAACGCCCATGACGGTGGAGGCGGTGGTGGCGTACCTGGGCATCGTCAAAACAGGATGCGCGGTGGTGTCGATCGCGGACAGCTTCGCGCCCGAGGAGATCGCAACCAGGCTCCGGATTT
This sequence comes from Candidatus Krumholzibacteriia bacterium, assembly GCA_041742575.1. Classification (GTDB taxonomy): domain Bacteria; phylum Krumholzibacteriota; class Krumholzibacteriia; order WVZY01; family JAKEHA01; genus JBGSIK01. The sequence goes on along the minus strand of JBGSIK010000480.1, from coordinate 1,893 downwards.
CCGGGGCCAAACTGGTGGTCACTCAGGACATCGTGGTCCGCGCCGGCAAGACGCTCCCGATGTACCGGAGGATCGTGGACGCAGGGGCCGAAAGAATCGTCGCGGTTCCGGCGGGAGGCGCGCTGACCGTTGCGCTCCGCCGCGAGGACGCGTCGTGGTCCGAATTCCTGGCCGACCGCGATGATTTCGAGCCGCGGGCCTCCGACCCCGACGGTATTGTGAACATCCTGTTCTCCTCCGGCACCACGGGTGAGCCGAAGGCCATCCCGTGGACGCACACCACACCCATCAAGTGCGCAATGGACGGCTGCCTCCACCACGACATCAAGCCTGGGGACGTGGTCTGCTGGCCCACGAACCTGGGATGGATGATGGGCCCATGGCTCATTTTCGCCAGCTTGATCAACCGAGCGACGATCGCGCTTTTCAACGGTTCACCCGTTTCGCGTGAGTTTTGCGAGTTCGTGCAGGACTCCGGTGTGCGCGTGCTGGGGCTCGTTCCCAGCATCGTGCGCGCCTGGCGAGCGACGGGTGCGCCGCACGGCCTCGATTGGAGTCGCATCAAGGTGTTCAGCTCCACCGGTGAGCCATCCAGCCCCGACGACTGTCTCTACCTCATGTCGCTCGCTCGATATCGTCCGGTGATCGAATACTGCGGCGGGACCGAGATCGGCGGCGGATATGTCAGCGGGACGGTCGTCCAGCCGGCGTCACCATCCACGTTCTCCACCCCGGCCTTCGGGTTGGACTTCCACATCCTCGACCCGGACGGCCGGGAGACGGACACGGGTGAACTCTTCCTGGTGCCGCCGGCAATCGGTTTGTCATCACGACTGCTCAACAAGGACCATCACGAAGTCTATTATGCGAACACGCCTCGGGGGCCCGGAGGAGAGCCGCTCCGGCGTCACGGTGACCAGGTGAAGCGCCTACCGGGCGGGTACTACCGCGCCATGGGGCGAACGGATGACACGATGAAGCTGGGTGGAATCAAGGTGAGCTCCGCCGAAATCGAGCGCGTCGTCGGTTTCGTCGACGGCGTGTCGGAGACGGCTGCTATTGCGATCGCGCCGGTGGAGGGAGGACCGAGCCAGCTCGTGATCTACGCGGTGCCGGAACCGGGCGCGAAACCGGACAGGTTCGAACTTCGCATGGCGATGCAGCGATCCATCTCCCGCCATCTGAATCCGCTGTTCAAGGTGCACGACGTGATTCTGATCGATGCGTTGCCGCGCACCGCCTCCCACAAGGTGATGCACAGAGTCTTGCGTGATCGATACGAGGCGGGCGGCTCCGGGCGCCAACTTTGATCTGCCATCGCGGCTGAACTTGGCTCGCACCATCCGCCGCTCCTGGGCATTCACTCTAAGTCCTTTTGTTACGCCGGCTTGACACGATCGCCGGCGTTCGGTACAATAGGCCCGCTCCTTTACGATCGATTCGGCCGTACATACCCTTTAGTGTTTCTCATGGCGGAGACAATGAAAGCATTCTTCGAACAGTGCGAGGCTGCGGTTCTGGAAGGAAACAAGGATCTCGCCGTGGGACTCGCCCGGCGAGTGCTCACGGAAAACATGGACGTGCTCGCTGTTCTCGAGCGCGGGTTTTCGCGCGGGCTTCGGCGGGCCGGTGAGAAGTGGGAAGCGGGCGAGTATTTTCTGCCGGAGCTGGCGTTCAGCGCCGAGGTGATGAAAGCGGCGCTGGACGTGCTCCGACCCTCCCTGCTCCGCGCGGCCGGAACGCGCGCTCCGGGCGGAAGGGTGGTGATCGGGACCGTCCAGGGTGATATTCACGATATCGGCAAGTCAGTTGTGTCGACGCTGCTCTCGGCGCATGGTTTCGACGTGCTGGATCTCGGCGCAAACGTCACGCACGAGCGTTTCATCGATGCCG
>JBGSIK010000479.1:0-3072 GCA_041742575.1 Candidatus Krumholzibacteriia bacterium | reverse complement strand
GAGAACGTGGCCGGCGCCTTCGCGTGGTCGGGCGGGGACCTCGGCGGGCGCTCGGTTTTGCTGGTGGACGACCTTGTCACTACGGGCGCGACGGTGGCGGCATGCGTTGAGGTGCTCCGAGGAGCAGGCGCGTCCGCCGTGACCGCAATCTGTTTCGCCCGGGCCGTAACGCTCTTTCTTGACAGCGAATAACACGCGGGCTATGATACCCGTGTCTATTTGCACGCCCCTCATTTGTTAGCCCGTTTCAACTCGCTTTTGTGTTTCCAGGGCGGTCGCTTGCAGACGAAGTGGCGGGCGGGAGGCGGGGAGGCGGCGATGGGATGCCCGGTTACACGGTCACTCACATCCGGCAAAGTCCAAGGAGGTCCAGATTGGCAATCACCGTCGCAATCAACGGATTCGGAAGAATCGGCAGGCTGGTATATCGCCATGCGTTCGAGGATCCGAGTATCGAGTTCGTTGCCGTCAATGATGTAACCAGCCCGGAGATTCTCGCCCATCTCTTGAAGTATGATTCGGTGCACGGGAAATTCCCGATCGCCGTCACAGCCGGGTCCGGGGCGCTCAAGGTGGGGGCAAAATCGGTGAAGGTGCTCTCCGAAACCGATCCCGAGAAGCTGCCTTGGGCCAAGCTCGGGGTCGACGTGGTGATCGAGTCGACGGGGCGGTTCACCAAACGGGAGCAGGCGGCGAAGCACCTGACGGCGGGAGCCAAGCGCGTGCTGGTTTCGGCGCCGTCGTCCGATGCCGATATCATGATCGTGATGGGCGTCAATCACAAGCAGTTCGAGAAGTCCAAGCACACCGTGATTTCGACGGCGTCCTGCACGACGAACTGCTTGGCGCCCGTGGCCAAAGTGTTGAACGACAACTTCGGTGTGAAGTACGGTTTCATGACGACGATTCACGCGTACACCAACGACCAGCGTATCCTCGACCTTCCGCACAAGGACCTGCGTCGGGCGCGGGCGGCCGCGGTGTCGATCATCCCGACGACGACCGGCGCTGCCAGGGCTCTCGGTAAGGTCATGCCGGAGCTCGAGGGCAAGTTCGACGGGTTGGCCGTGCGCGTGCCGGTGGTGGACGGATCGCTCGTGGACCTCACCGTGGAGCTCGAGAACGCGACCACCACACAGGAAATCAACGAGGCCATGAAGAAGGCCGCGAAAACGGGGCTCAAAGGTATTCTCGAGTACACCGAGGAACCAATCGTCTCCGTGGACGTGATCGGCAATCCGCATTCGTCCATCTTCGATGCATTGTCGACAATGGCGCTCGGCAAGAAGCTCTTCAAGATATTCGCCTGGTACGACAACGAGTTCGGCTATGCCGGCAGAATGGTCGATATGCTGAAGCTCATCGGCAAGTAAGAAAGAGTGATGTAACGATGAAGAAGTTGAGCATCCGGGATTGCGACGTCAAAGGGAAGCGCGTTCTCGCGCGCTTCGATTTCAACGTACCGCTGGACAGCGACAAGAACATCACGGATGACACGCGCATTCAGGAAGCCCTCCCGACGATTCGAAATATCCTGGACCGGGGCGGCCGGCTGGTCATGATGAGCCACCTGGGCCGCCCGCGGGGCCAGCGTGACCCCGAGCTGAGTCTCTCTCCGGTCGCGTTTCGTCTGGGTGAACTCCTTCCCAACCCGTTGCGGTTCGTCGAAGACTGCGTCGGGCCGGAAGTGGAGAAAAAAACAGCCGAGCTCAGAGAGGGCGAGTGCCTGCTCCTGGAAAACCTGCGCTTCTACCCGGGGGAGGAGGAGAATGACCCTCGGTTTGCAAAGCGTCTTGCGGCCCTGGGCGACATGTACGTGAATGACGCGTTCGGGACTGCCCACCGCGCGCACGCATCCACCGCCGGTGTGGCCGACTGCTTCGATGTCCGCGCCGCCGGATTTCTCATGGAGAAGGAGCTGAAGGCCCTCGGGAACGCGCTCGACGATCCGCGGCGACCGTTCGCGGCGGTTCTGGGCGGGGCGAAGATCAAGGGCAAGATCAATTTGATCCAGTCCCTGCTGGACAAGGTAGATGTCCTGCTCGTCGGCGGCGGGATGATGTACACGTTCTTCAAGGCCTCCGGTCTGGAGACCGGCCGCAGTATCGTCGACGGCGCTTTCCTCGATTTGTGCCGGGGGCTGATGGAGAAGAAAGCGGGCCGCCAATCCAGGCTCCTGCTGCCGGTGGACACCATCATCGCCCGCGAGATCGACGACGCCTCGCCGACGCGGGAGGTTTCGATCGCGGACATCCCTGAGGACTGGATTGGCGTGGACATCGGTCCCAAGACGGTGTCGCTGTTCAAGTCGGAAATCGCGAAGGCTCGAACCGTTTTCTGGAACGGGCCCATGGGCGTTTTCGAGAAACCGAACTTTGCCGAAGGCACCAAAGCGGTGGCACGCGCGGTCGCCGACGGAAAGACACGCGGAGCGACCACGATCGTGGGGGGCGGGGACAGCGTGGCGGCGATCAACCTCATGGGGATCGCGGACCGGTTCAGTCATGTGTCTACCGGGGGTGGGGCATCGCTCGAGTTCATGGAAGGGCGACCGCTGCCCGGTGTCGAAGCCCTGTGCGATGTCGCGGAGGCATCGCTGTGACGGACTAGGCCGCTCTGCTTCGCAGAGGCGGCGAGCGCCGGGCGATCGGAAGCCCGACCGGGCGGGACGAACGCCGCCGAAATGGAATACGATGGCGCGCCGGAAGGTCATTGCCGCCAACTGGAAAATGTACAAGACGATCCGCGAGTCGGAGGCGTTCGTCGCGGTGATCCGGCCCGCCGTTTCCCGGCTCGGTGGATGTGATCTCCTCATTTTCCCGCCGTTTTTCAGCGTTCCTCGCGTCTCGGAATTACTCTCGGGATCCGAGGTTTCTGTCGGAGCACAGGACTTGTCCTGGGAGGACGGAGGCGCGTTCACAGGCGAAGTATCCGGGGCGATGATTCGCGACACCGGGGCGACGCACGTGCTGGTGGGTCATTCGGAACGCCGGCACGTCATCGGTGAAGGGAATGATGTCGTTGCCCGCAAGCTCCGCGCCGCGCTGCGGGCGGGTTTGACTCCGGTCTTGT
>JBGSIK010000478.1:0-3796 GCA_041742575.1 Candidatus Krumholzibacteriia bacterium | reverse complement strand
AAAATCCTGATCACCTTGGGTCGCGTACAGCGAGGTCAGCGACAGCGTGGTCCCGATCGACTCCGGATGGCTCGACCTGAACTCTTCCAGGAAATCCACCGCGTCGGCGCCCCGTCCTTGCTTGCGATAGAAGGAAGCCAGCGCCAGGGTGGCGTACTCGTCCCACGGGCGAGCCTCCAGCACGGCCCGGTACACGCGCTCGATCTCGCCGAAAGTCCCGCGCTGGAACATGACACGTTCCAGGTTCTTGAGGGCCTCCGGCGCCAGCTCGGGAGAGGCCAGCGCAGCGTGCTTCCAGTTCTGAAGGGCCGCCTCCTGCTCTCCCAACTTGTCCTCGATATTGCCCAGCGCAACCCGCGCCGCAGGGCTGTCGGAGTCGTGCTTGAGAGCGCGGTGGAGGATCTTGCGCGCTTCCTTGAGCTCGCCGGCCTCCGCTTTCTGCTCGCCAGCCGAACTGAGGTAGAGGGCCAGTTCTCTGTCGCCCACGGCGTCCAGGCGTTTGAGGTCCTTCAGGCACTGGTAGGCCTGTTCCACGTTGCCCAGCAGGTGGTATTCCTTGGCCAGAATCCGAAACACCTCGGCGTCTTTCAGCCCCATCCCCCGCACCGCCGTCTCCAACACGTGCACCGCCTGCTTGGACCGACCGAGTTTGGAATAGTCTTCGGCGACATCCACGAACAGCTGGACCTTTTCCTCCCGGATCATGTCGCTCTTCACGGTGAGACTCTTGTGGATCTGCAGCGCTTTGCCCACTTCCCCACTTTCTCGCAGCATTCTCCCCAATCTGAGGTAGGCGTCGACGGGAGCGTTGCCGCTCTTGACCGATCGCTGCAACATGGCGAAAGCGCCTTCGCGATCGCCGTCCACCAGGGCCTTCAGTCCCTGCACGTACGGATCCTGCACGCGCTCGAGACGTTTGCGTCCACGCTTGCGGAGCGAAAACACCGCCACCACCACGACAACGGCGGCGGCCGCAATTATGAGGGCCGTCGAAGTCGACATCGCACGTTACCTGTTTCGCTAGCCGTCCAAGTCCGGATTCCCCCCGCTACCTTCCGTGTCCTCGAGGGGAAGGCTGCGCAGAGCGGCCAGCTCTTCACGCAGCCGGTTCACTTCGCGACGGTAGCTCTGGATGCGATTTCGCAGCTGGAATTCGCTCAGCACCCAGATCACGAAGGAAAAGACCATCCCGGCTCCGAACACGGCTATGAGGAGGATGTTCAGCGAAAGACCGGGATACGCCCTGGTGAAGAATTTGAAGTCGACATGCTGGTCCGCGTTACTCATCCCCACCCACAAGAACGCGATTATTCCCACGAGCGCAATCAGGCTTCGTATGAACCACACGTCAAACGCCTCCTTGCCGACAGCGAGAGCAGGCCAAATCATGGCCGCTTTGGTCGATCCCGTCAAGGCACATTGTGCACCAATGGAATGGGGCCGATCGCTCGGCCCCATCACTTCCAAACCGCTCCTCAAAGCGATACCCGACCCGAGGGCAGCCCGCTACTCCTCAGCAACGTTCGTGTCGGCTTCCTCGGCGGGCGGCTCCGGAGGCAACTCCCCCGGCAGCGATTCGTCCGGCACCATTTCATCGACGCCGGCACCTTCGGCTTCCGCCGTGGGCCTCAACGTCAACGGCTTCTTGGGGAAGCGGCCGAGCAGAGTCTTTACCTCTTCCTCACTCAGTTTGCGCAGGAACGCGCTCAAGGAGAGGACGATGCGCTTGTTCTTGGGATCTACCTTGATGACCCGGAGCGGAAGGGTGTCGCCGACGGTAAAATACTCCTCCGGATGCTTGATGTCGTCGAAACCCATCTGTCCCACGGGCACGAATCCCTCTACATCGGATCGCAGTTCGACGACCGCGCCGCGGTCGAGGATGCGTGAGATCCTGCCTTCGGCTTCCGTGTCCACGGCGAAGTCGCCTGCGAGCTGCTCCCAAGGATTGTCCGTGAGCTGCTTCATGCCGAGGCTGATTCGCTTCTTCTCCTGGCTGATGTCCAGGACGATCACGTCGATCTTGTCGCCCTTTTTCACGACCTCACTGGGATGACGCACGCGCTTCGCCCACGACATGTCGGAGATGTGCAGGAGTCCGTCGATGCCTTCCTCGATCTCGACGAAGGCCCCGAAATTGGTGAGATTGCGCACGGTGCCGTTGAGCCGCGTGCCGATGGGATACTTGTCCTCGATCGTCGTCCACGGATCCGGTTCGGTCTGCTTGAGCCCGAGCGAGATCTTCTGGTTCTCCTTGTCGACCTTGAGGACCACAGTCTCGATTTCCTGGCCGACGTTGAGAATCTTGGACGGATGCTTCACGTGTTTGGTCCAGGACATCTCGGAGATGTGAATCAGTCCCTCGACGCCTTTCTCCAGCTCGATGAAAGCCCCGTAGTCGGTAATGCTGACCACGCGTCCTACGATCCGCGTGCCCGCCGGATAGCGTCGGTCCACGCCGTCCCACGGGTAGGGCGTGAGCTGCTTCAAGCCCAAGGAGATCTTCTCACGCTCCCGATCGAAATCCAGAACCTTCACCTGCAGCTCGTCGCCGATCTCCACGACCTCCGACGGATGGCCGATGCGACCCCACGTCATGTCGGTCAGGTGGAGCAGGCCGTCGACGCCTCCGAGGTCCACGAACGCCCCGAAATCGGTGATGTTCTTGACCGTCCCGGCGCGGACCTGTCCGACCTCGAGCTCGCCCATGAGTCCCCGCTTCTGCTCTTCACGCTGTTCCTCGAGGACCACCCGGCGCGAGATCACGATGTTGCGGCGGCGCTTGTTGATTTTGATGATCTTGAACGAAATCCGCTCGCCGATGAGATCGTCCAGGTTCGGCACCTGTCGAAGCGCGATCTGGCTGCCGGGCAGGAACGCGTCGACGCCGAGCAGGTCGACCACGAGTCCGCCTTTGATGCGGCGCTTGACCACGCCTTCCATGATTGCGCCGCTTTCGTGCGCGTTCTTGATCTCCCCCCATACCTTGTAGAAGTCCGCCTTTTCCTTCGACAACACGACCAGTCCATCCTGGTTCTCGAGCTTCTCCAGGTACACGTCGAACTGATCGCCGACCTTGATATCTCTGACGTTGTGGAACTCGACAGCCGGAATCGTGCCTTCACTCTTGAAGCCCACGTCCACGATGACTTCGTTCTCGCGAATCTCCGTCACGGAGCCTCTGACGATCTGCCCCTCTTCGAAGCTCGTAATCGTCTTCTCGTACTCGCTTCCGAACTCCGAGCCCGCGGGTAATCCCGCAGTTCCCACGATGATCTCTCCGTCCGTGGCTTCGATCACTTCGAACGACGCGTAAGCCGGCGAGCGCAGCACACGTGCCGCCCTCGTCGTCCCTTTATTGGCCTCACCTCCTTCTTTAACGGTATTTTCGATTTCGGGCGTGCTGTTCGCCCCGATTGACTCTTCGAGCATACAGACGATCCCCTCCTTTATGGGACTAGTCCCGCATTGAGATCGCGGGACAAACGATATTCGGGAATCATAGCCCGCGGGATGCGGAGATACAAGTGGAAAAAACCAAAAGACTTGGCACTTGGGCTCGCGCCGAAGCGCTGCCGGCGCCCACTTACAATGGCGTCCGCAGGCGATTACGCTCGTGAGGGCGAACGGCGGCCGCCGCCGGCGCTCATCCGGGTGGGCCCCACGTCACGGTCTATCGTCCCGACTCCAACTCGTCTTTGAGCGCGCGGATCCCTTCCATCACCATTTCCGAAAGGGCGCGGGCGCCGTCGGCATTCCCGAACTCCAGCGCCGTCCCCGGCGCGGTCCGGATCGG
>JBGSIK010000477.1:0-8013 GCA_041742575.1 Candidatus Krumholzibacteriia bacterium | reverse complement strand
ATGGCAGATCATGCACACCCATTGGTCGTTCATCAAAGGCGAGAGGATCTGAGTTCGCAACCCTCGGATTGAGCGGCAGATTTTGAGAACAAGATCAGTCCCGGTCGTTTGAAAGAAGCCTGATCGGTCTCTTTATTATTGAGCCCAGGTTCCAAGGGGATCAGTTGAATTTCACTCTACTCTCGGACGTCAGCGGCGAAATCGCTGCGAAGTTCGGCGTGCCGGTGGGCAAGGGCGGCACTATTACCCGTACGATCGCTGGTGAGGAGAAAACCCTGGACCGCATGGTCACGGCGTCACGCTGGACTTTTGTCATAGACCCGCAGGGGAAAGTCGTCTACAGGGACGCCGAAGTCAATGCTGCCGAGGACAGTCAAAAGGTCATCGATTTTGCGCGCAAGCACAGTCCGGTCAAGGAATGACGCCGTGGCCGGCAACGCGACGTCGAAGTATCTGCGGGGATTGTCCTGTTGGGCAGGCAGCACGGGCTCCTTCCCGGAAAAAGCTCAAGTCATAATATGGGCTAGCCCACTCTACATGCGGACTTCGACGACGTTGTTCTCCGGGCGCTTGTCGATGAGGAGGTAGTGTGGATCGATACCTGCCCGCGCGGGCCTCCGGCCGACGGTCATTGTGATCTCGTGCGCCCCCGCGTCCACCCAGCGTCGCTCGCGCCGCAGCTCTTCCCCATTCTCGCCGAACACGGCAAACTCGATCAGGTCCCGCAGCGGCGCCACGGTCTCGGCGCCCCTTCCGTCGACGGTCCATTTGCGCCCTTCGAACGACAGGGTGACGCGGTACCATCCGTCATGGGTGCGCTCGCAATCGGCGGAGAGCGCCTCGTTGTCGAAGAGAACGATTCGCTCGAAGCAATCCTCGACGAGATAGAGGAGGCTGTCGGGTGTCACGGACTTGATGTGATCGACGAGCTCGCACGAGGTGGGAAACGGCGGCCCCTGGAAGGCGGCGCCGCGTAAAAACTCCCGGATCGCCTCGTTGATGCGATCTTCTCCGACGTACTCGGCGAGGGCGTTCATCACCACGAAACCCTTGGCGTAATGCTGGTACCACGTATCCTGATTGGTGCGAACGAGCGGGACCTCCTCCTCGACCTCTTCGCCACGCCCTTTGAGGTAACGGCTGATCTCGCCGCGCACGTAGGCGTCCATCTGCGACCGGTCGTATGCGCGCTTCGACACCAGCAGCGCCGAATACTGCGCCATCACCTCGGTGAGCACAAAGAAGCCCTCGACGTCGGCGCCGATCACTTGGTGCGCCCACCACTGGTGACCCATCTCGTGGGCCACCACGCGGTAGACCTCTTTGACCTTCTTCTCGTCGTACTTCGCGATGAACCCATACCCTTCCGAGATCGGTATGAGCCCGGGATAGGCTTCGGCGGAGATCTCGTAGCGCGGAAACTCGACGATTCTCACGCCGGAGAACTGGTACGGGCTGAACTCCTTGGCAAAGTAATCGAGCGAGTGCTGCGCGCTTTCGATCATGAGGTCGACGTTTTGCGCATGATCGGGATGATGGTAGATCTCGATGCCGACACCACGAGCGCTTTCCCGCCGCACCGCGTACCGTGCGGACAGAATAGCGACGCATCCGAGGATCTGCCGGGGCGCGCGGTAGTGGAACAAACGACGACCCGCCTCGGTCCACGTGCGCACGAGTTCGCCGGGGGCGACGGCGATCTGGTCGTCCGAGGTGCTCACCACCACGTCGAAATCGATCCAGTCGACGTGCACGCCTAACGGCGTGTGCATCCTCGCCGCCATGTCGTCGAGCGGCGGCATCCTCGGCCTCCGCGGGAGGCCGTACGCTTCGCGCTGGTCATTGTCGCCGAGCTCCCCCACACCGTGCGGGTCGTACCCGGAAGCCGGAAAGAGATCCATCTGGGTGAGGAACGTGCCGTTTGTCACCAGCCGCGTGTTGGCCCCGGTGTCCTTGAAACCGCGCTCCACCAGCTCCACGTCGAAATCGATCTCCGTTGAATCTCCCGGCGCGAGCGGTTCTTGCAGCCCAAAAAGATGGATGCCAAACACGGGATCCGTTTGAGCGCGAGTCGCCGGCGCTCCCGGACGGAGCAGCCGCACCATCGCATCGGGCGGCACCTGCACGAAGAGCGTGTCGACGACTGAACGGGTCTCATTGACGAGCCGGACTTTTCCCTTCGCCTCCACCCTCCGCTCCCGAGGATAGATATCCACGCTCGCCGTGATTCCGGTCACGTGCGGCTGCGGTTCTTCGTCCCAGCGCTTGTACGTCTTCTCGTAATCGGCTTTGCGCCTTGCAATGTCTTTTCCCGTTTCGAAGCGGTTGAGAATCGTTGTGTTGTACACGATTATACTGCCGACCGTGAGACATCCCATCACTCCGACACCCGCCGCTATCGGGCTCCCCGCACTCAGACGTCTTTTCGCCGCACGTACCCGTTGTTTGAAGCCGGTGTCGAGACCGCGCGGGTAGAGGAGCACGGCGAGAACGATGAGCACGACCGAAGCGAAAATCCAGTAGAGATCGTACGCGACAATCGCCGCCCCAAAGGGGCTGTAGCCGTTCATGTCGGAGAGGCGGTGGGGCGGCCTCGATGCGAAGGTCCACAGATGATGCTCGAGACCGATGATCGCCATGAAATCATCGATGAAGAAGAGCGTGAGGATGAACCCCGCGAGCCTCCTCCCGGTGAGCACCAGAAAGAACAGCGCCAAAACGGAGATCAGAATGTAATAGACCAGCCGGACCCCAAAGAGCTCTGTGAGGTAGAGCGCCGGCTCGAAGTGGAAGTACCCCCGGGCGGCTTGTATCGTCATACCGCCAATCATCAAGAGCGCCATCACCACGGCATGCACGAGCGCCGTCGCGCCGACTTTGCCGAGCACCGGCACCCAACGCGGCACGGGCAGCGCGTCGAAGATCTCGCTCGAGTGCCAGCTTCGTTCGCGCCATACCACCGCCGACGCGCTGAAGAGCGTGATGATCAGCCCGAGAAAGTACAGGTTGTCGCAGAGCGCTTCGAGCACTTGCGTCGTGACGGGAAAGGTTTGCGTGCCCCTCACGACGCCGATGTTGCGAAATCCGGTGACCAGCACAAGCGAGAGCCCGAGGGCGAGGACGACGTAAAATGACCGCCGCCGGGTCACGTATGTGAAGTCGTCCGTCATCACATAGAGCGCCCGCCGCAGGTGATCGCTGAAGGAGAATCGCCTGACTGTCGCTGGGAGCGCTTCGATTCCGCTCGGCTGGAATCCCAGCACGGGGGCCGCGGGCCGCGAAAGACCGACCTCACCCGACCCGGATATCTCGGGGATGGCGAAACGGAACCGCCGCCACGTGAAGACGCCGATCGCCGCAGCCACCGCCGTCCAGAGAATCCGGTTCGCCAACACGGGGCCGGCGAGGGGCACGAGCCACTCGTTTTTCTGCGCGATCGACCAGTTCCCGTAGATCAAGCGCCCCGCGATCATACCCGAGGGATCGAGCAGGGCCGCGAGCCACTTGCCGCCGGTCTTTTCCAACCCCAACGCGACCACAATCAGCACCACGAAACCCGCCAACCCCGCCCAGACGGGGAGGAACCGTCTTCCCAGAAGAGCGAGCGAGAAGAAGAGGGCGCCGGTGAAGAGAAGGTTCGGCAGCACCACCACGAGGTAGGGCTCGACAAACGCCATTCCGCGCACCTCCCCGATCCCTTCCGGCGCGACCAAGGGAGAATACGCCGCGATGAGGCCGCCGAGCCCGAGGCCCGAGAAGACGATAAAGACCGGAACGAGCGCGCCCGCGAATCGGCCGCCCAGATACCGAAGCTTCCCGATCGGGTACGAGAAGATCAGGTGATACATCCCATCCCGGTAGTCCCGGCCGGCGGCATCGCCGAACCACGTGGCGACGATGAGCACGCCGAAGGTGGAGAGGATGGCGATGAAATGGTAGAGGGCGTACGGCGCGTCGGCCTCGATGTTGCCGCGACCGGCCTGCGTGAGGCCCGCCAGAAGCCCGTGGCCGACGGAGGCGCGCCATATCCCCATGAATCCGAAGAACGCGAAGATCGAAAAATAGACGTACGTGGACGGCTGCCGCAAGCGCCGGCGAAGCTCGAAGAGCAAAACGTCAACATGCATTGCCGCCCTCCTCACTGCGCCGGCGTTCCCGTGTCGTTCCCGTCTCGCTCTCGTGTCGCTCCCGTGTCGTTCTTGCGCGGTTCTCGTTCGGGCCGGCACTGGCCACTCGCCGCCGGCGCGCGCGCCGAATCGCCGCGAAATAGACGTCGAAGAGGTCGGGTGCAGCGGGCTCGAACCCTTCCGGTTTTCTCTCGGCCGCCACGTGCACGAGCACGCGGCCGCCCACGAGCCTCGTCAGGATCACGTCGCAGCGCTCCTCCAGACCGGCGACCTCGGCTTTGTCGACAACGCGGCTCCACACGCTGCCCTCGAGCTGCGCGACCGCCTCACTGACATTCCCCGACAGCAACACCCCACCCTGGTCGAGAATCGCGAACCGGCTACAAAGGACGCTCACGTCGTCCACGATGTGCGTCGAGAGGATGACGATCCGGTTTTCGGCGATGTCGCTCAGTATGTTGTGGAAACGGTTGCGCTCCTCCGGATCGAGGCCCGCTGTCGGCTCGTCGACGACCAGAAGGGACGGATCGCCGACCAGCGCCTGGGCGATCCCAAATCGCTGTTTCATCCCCCCGGAAAACTCGCCGAGCTTGCGCCGGTGCGCATCGAGCAGGTTCGTCTGTTCGAGAATGAAGAGCACCGTGTCGCGCCGTTCTCCCCTGCTGGAGATCCCTTTGAGCAGCGCGATGTGATCGAGTAAATGCTCGGCGGTTACATCCGGGTAGAGGCCGAACTCTTGCGGCAGATAGCCCAGGATACGGCGGACGCCGTCCTGCTCCTCCAGCACATCCACGCCGTCCAGGTCGATCGAACCCCCGTCCGGGTCCGGCTTCTGCAGCGTGGCGATCGTGCGCATGAGCGTCGTCTTGCCGGCGCCGTTGGGGCCGAGCAGGCCGAACATCCCCTCGGAGATCGAGAGATCCACCCGGTCGAGCGCCCGCACGCCGCCGGGGTAGGTCTTCGATAGATTCTTGATCGACAGCTTCATTTCGGAACCTCCGCTTTCTGAACGTCGAGCCTAAACGCAACATAGACGGGGCGGAACCTGCCGGCTATAGGACGGCGGTCTCATTTGCGCCCGTTTAGTGCCGGTTTCCTATGTGTGGGGGGTCCGGAATCCGGCATTTCCCGGAAACTTGACCCCAAATCGGCGTGTCTGATATAAACGGATCGCGGATAGGGGAATCCCCGTATGGAACACATGATGGATCATGTGAAGCTCTTTGTCGTTCTCGGCAACCTGCTCGTGGGTGCGGCCACGTCCGCATACCTCTACCAGGCATACAAACGTTACGCCACTCCGCCGCTCAAACCGATCGTTTACCACGTCGTCTTCTATAACCTCCTCGTGATGCTCCTGTTCGTGGACAAGTACTACGAGGTCAACATCGGAGGGGGAGTTTTCAGCGTGCCGGACCATCTCCGGCATACGAGCGTCATCCTTCTCGTCTATCTCTTTGTCATCGGGTTTTCGTACGCGTCGCTTGCGATCTACCTCGGTTTCATGGAGAAGAAGATCGCCCCCGTCCATGTTCGCAGGATCGCCGTGGCCACGATCCTGCTCGTCGCCGGGATATGCGCGGGGCCGTTCTTCACACCGGAGAGCCTACCCGGGAAGATCCACTACCATTTCTATGAGAACGTTGGCGTCGTGTTCATACTGCTCGAAATGGCCGTCATGATCGCGCTGCCCATCAAAGCGGGCAGACTCGAGGACCGCGCGCGCACCCGTGTCGTCCGGGCGTTTTCGTACCTCTATATCTCGCGCTATCCCGCGATCGCGCTTCTGTTGATCGTTCCCCAGCCGGCGCGCCTCCTGTTCGGCCTGCTCTACCCCAACATCGTCCCCTATCTCTGGTACCGGTTTTTCTGGTTGCCGTATACCAAGGACACCATGACGCGCGCCGCCCAAAAGACCGATCTCGCCGGCATCGCCGAGCGCTATCGCCTCTCGCCACGCGAAGCGGAAATACTCGGATGCATCCTGGCCGGAAAAAGCAACCGCGATATCGAGGAGTCCCTCTTCATCTCGTACCACACCGTGAAAAACCACGTGTACAACGTCTACCGAAAACTCGGTGTGAAGACGCGCTTCGAGCTCCTGCATCGCCTCGGCGGCGGTGGGACGGGCGAGGGCGAGGCCGGCTGACGACCGGGGCGATTTATCCCCACATTGGGGTGGGGGAGGCGTTGAGGCGGACGTCGAAAGCAGGGTCCAGGACTAACTCAGAACTGGATCAAAGAACGGGGTAAGGATCTCGCGGGTTTCCACTGGTCGACCTGACAGTCCGCTTCGCGGCCTGCAGGTGACCGCCACGATGGCGCGGACGCTAAGCGCCGCGCCATCGTCAGCCCTCTTGCTTTCGCATGAGCTGAAGTGGTACGGTCTGGTGGCGCTCCAGAGCCATATTTGGCGGGATCTCGAAAGAAGATGACATGTCCACGTGCAAGATTTGTTCACTGACGGCGGCGGTACTCGCGTCGGCCTTGTTTCTCGCCGGTTGCGGGAACGACGATTCGGCGGGACCTGAGGTCCCTCAGGTCCCTGCCGGCTGGGCCAGATCCTATAGCATAAACGTCTGGGCCGCCGGTATGTCGGTCAAGCAGACCAGCGATGGCGGCTATGTGATCGCCGGTTGGAGTGGTCCCAGTGAAGCGAGCGCCGATGTCCTGCTCCTCAAGACCAACGCCGCTGGGGACTCACTGTGGGCAAGGACCATTGACGCTCCTACATGGGCGACCGGCGTATCGGTCCTGCAGACTTCGGATGGCGGCTATCTCGTCCTCGCAGATTACCATGGTAACACCGGAGAATTCTGGCTCATCAAGACCGACTCGAATGGCAACATGGTGTGGAACCAGTTCAAAGGCTACAGTGATCGTGATGAGGCAGCCTCTGAAATCCAGCAGACTTCCGACGGCGGCTACATCCTGATCGGAACGACGAACCTGGGAGGGGGCGACTACGACTACTGGATGGTCAAGACCGGCCCCAACGGGGAGACGCAGTGGTATAGGGAGAAGGGCTTCAACGACAAGCAAGAGTTCGGCGCTTCGATCCAGCAGACCGCGGACGGTGGCTATCTCCTGGTGGGGACAACCTATGGCGGTGGATCTGGCAACCATAATATCTGGCTGGTCAAGACCTACGCGGATGGGACCACCCATTGGTACAAGACCTTCGGCTTGGGCGGCGAAGCCCAGGTCCATGCAATCCGCAAGACCACTGACGGTGCGTATGTCATCATGGGGGACGTCGCGCTGGCCGAGCAACGGGTCATCGTGCTTTTCAAATGCGATGACGCGGGGAATTCGCCATGGGCCGCGCCAAACGACGGGTCGGGCGACTTCTGGGGTGGTGGGGTTCAGCAAACCAAGGATGACGGGTTCATGGTCGCCGGCACCAAGCGGCTTGATTCGAGCAGCGGCGGCGATTTCTGCCTGATCAAGTTCGGTGGGACAGGGAATACCCTCTGGACGAAGACCTTCGGCTCAGGGGACGACGATTGCCACTCCGGTGGGCAGACAGCGGATGGCGGGTACATCCTCTGCGGGTCCACCGCGACGCCCGGCGTGGGAGGGTGTCGCGTCTTACTCGTCAAGACCGATCCGGACGGCAACACACAATAGCGGCCGCAGCTGATGCTAGCGTTGGGCGGCCCGATGCCCACAGCGTCTCGCACAGAGATAAGATACTGACGAATGACTGCGCAGATCACCACAAGAGGAGCGATTATGAAAACAAGAACGCGGATTCTCTTCGCCATGGCTATAGCAAGCGTATTGGCGGTGCTGACGACCTTGTTGCTCCTCAACGGGAACGTCAGCGTGGCTATTTGGATGGAAGGTCCGTACTTCCCGCTGACACTGCTACTTCCGGGGAGCG
>JBGSIK010000476.1:0-7974 GCA_041742575.1 Candidatus Krumholzibacteriia bacterium | reverse complement strand
GAAAGACAGGGATAAGGCGTTCGGGGAAATGACGTCCGAGTTCCAGAAAACGTGCAAAAGGGATCCTGAATGGTCCTATTACGTGGCGATCATACTGGCCTCGCTCGATGCGCGCGCGTACATCTACGCGGACTCTCCGGGTTTTCTCTGACGGCCGAGAATCCGCGCGTAGTTGGTGATCGCGTCGACCATGTTCGGATCCCGTCGAAATGCTTCGGCGAACGACTCCGCGGCTGCGCTCTCGTCCCCTTTCTCGAGGTAATAGTCGCCCAGATACGCGTAGGCCGCACTGTGGCTCATCTCCACCATCGTCCGGTGAGAAACGAGAAAGAAAAAAACAGCCGCCAGAGCAACCAGGATGGCCACAAGCTCCACACGTTTTCGCGATATCTCCCGCGCCGCCCAACCTAGGAAGTACGCGGCGAGAAGAATGAGCAGCGGAATCGCCGGCAGGCGATAGCGCTCATTGACGAAAACGAACACAACCGAAAGAATCGCGCACACGAGAAAGAGAGACACGACAAACCGGTTCCTCTCGCTCCGGAAGAGGACAACAAGCCCGCTCACGCTGAGGGCCGAGATCAGGGCAAAGGGCACGAAGAGGAACTCGAGGATGCCGCACGATCGTTCGTAGAAGTAGACATCGGGCATGTCGGGGATACCGAAATTGAAGAACAGAACGAGCTTTCTCCCCATGACGCGGAGCCAGGCTGAAGGATCGAGCTTGATCATCTCGAGTGTTTTGTGAACGTAGTAGTCTGAAGCTTCCGCGTGCGTCATGCTCCGGCCGGTTTCCGCTTCGGCAATTGCCTTCGAGTCCTCGACGAGCTCGGGCACGGTCCCCCTCATGCCCTCGGGCGCGCGGAAGACCCCGCCGTTTTTCGGGTCGTTTCCGATGTAGAAGTTGAGCCCCCCGTGAGTGCCAACCGGGACCAGACGCCCGGTGCCTACGGCATTGAAGACGGTCGGAGGAATCAGGAAGACAGCCACTCCGATGATGAGACTCACGGCGGGGATCACGCCTTTGCGCTCCCGGCGGCTTCTCACGGCAAGCCAGATCATCAGCGCCGGGATGAGCAGTAGAAACAGATTCGGTCTCCCCAGCGCCCCGGCTCCGCACAAAGCACCGAGGAGAAGACTCGAAAACCACAACGGAACGCGGCGGGACTTGATCTTGAGCGGGCGTTCTCCTCTGAGGTCCGCGTCGAGCGCCAAGGCCACTACGAAAGCCGCGGTGTACAGGAATATTTCGAGAGTCGTCGCGAGGAGCATTCCCTCATACAGGACGAACCGCGAGTAGAGAACCGCCATCACCGTGGCGGCTATCGCCGTTCCCGTGCCTCCCGGTTTCCAACGTTTCGCGGGACCTTCCGCCAGCCTCCGGCCGGCGAGATAGATGAGCACAATCGTCAACAGCCCGATCGCGAACTGAAGAACCCGCGGCGCCAGGAGCCCCTCGCCGAAAAGGCGGAATATAGCGACGAGGAAGGCAGGATAGAGTGGATTGAAGGTGAGGCCGCCTTCGGGGAGCTTCCCTTCCGCGATGATGTTGTGCGCGACGTTCCGATACAAGCGCGAGTCCAGAGGAAGCAGGTCGCTGAATCCAGACTTTTCGAGCTCGGCGAGGAAGACCACCCGTACAACAAGCCCCACCGCGAGGACCGCGGCGAGCACCAGAACCGGGCGGACACGTTTCTTTTTGGGAGCGGCCTTATTCATTGATTTGCGTTCAGGTTACAAAGCGCGCCACGGAGCGATGCGCCCAGTGAATCCGAATTTCGGGGCCCTGTCAAGGCGGGCAACGCCCAACGCGGCGCCTCCATGGGACCGCCTGCGGCATCGATCTTCGCCAATGGCCCAAAAAATGCTATTGACATACATTATCGTCATCGATCAATATGTGGTATAACAGCAACACGATCGATAAAGGACGCGTATGAATACCCTGACGATATCACCGAAGTTCCAAATTGTTATCCCTAAACCAATTAGGGAAACCCTCGACCTCAGGGCGGGTGACAAGATACAAGCGGTGGTCTACAACCGGCGCATTGAACTCATTCCGATTGCCGCGTTGGACCGGATGCGGGGCTTCCTGCGGGGCATAGACACGACCATCGAGCGGGAGGGCGATCGACTATGAACGTCGTGGACTCGTCTGGTTGGCTCGAGTATTTTGCGGACGGGCCCAACGCGGACTTTTTCGCGAAACCCATCCAGGACATGGGGGAGCTCGTTGTCCCCATGCTGAGCATTCTCGAGGTGTTCAAGCGCGTCACGCAGCAGCGGGGAGAGGGCGACGCTCTCCAGGCGATCGCGGTGATGCAGCAAGGCGCCGTCGTAGAAATAACGGTCCCGCTGGCGCTGGACTCGGCGCGGCTGAGTCTGCAAGAGAGGATCCCTCTCGCGGACAGCATCATGGTGGCGATAGCTCGCGCGAGGGATGCGACGCTTTGGACACAGGATCCAGACCTCGAAAAAATCGAGGGCGTCAAGTACATCAAGAGGAAACATTAGCGGCCGTAAACGCCGTGAGGCCCTGCCAGAACTACGAAGCCCCAGGAGACTACTGCTCGAAGCGACCCGTAATCCGGACTCAAGACTGTCTGTGGAAAGGCCAATTATGCGTCTCTATCTGATAAATCCAGCCAATCGGTTATCGAGCATGCTCGAAATAAAGGAAAACCGCTGGAACAAGTACCGTGTGTGGAAACCACTCGGCCTCCTGGTCCTCGCCGGCCTGACACCGCCCGAGTGGGACATCACAGTGATCGACGAGAATCTCGGCACGCCCGAATACGCGGCCATGACGCGCCCCGACCTGGTGGGAATCACCGCCTTCACGTCACAGGCGGCACGGGCTTACGACGTGGCCGCCGAGTTCCGCGCCCGCGGCGTGCCCGTGGTGATGGGCGGTATCCACGCGACCATGCGCGTGGAGGAAGTGTCACAGCGCGTGGACTCCGTGGTGACGGGCGAAGCCGACAGCGTCTGGGCGCAGGTGCTGAAAGACGTCCGCGAGGGCGCCTTGAAGCCGCTCTACACCGGCACCCACGTGGAAATGAAAACGATTCCGTTCGCGCGGCATGACCTTCTGCCGACCGGCTATCGCTTTGGATCGATACAGACCGCGCGCGGCTGCCCGCTCGACTGCAGCTTTTGCAGCGTCAGCGCGTTCAACGGGAGGAAGTACAGGCGTCGTCCGGTGGATGACGTGGTGCGGGAATTTCAAGTGATACGGGAGAAGCGTGTGCTCATCGTCGACGACAACCTCATCGGCACACGGAAGGACCATATCGCCCACGCCAAGAATCTCTTCCGAGCCATGATCCAGGCGAATCTCGACAAGCAGTGGATCGCGCAGGTGACCATCAACATGGCGGACGACGAAGAACTACTTCGGCTCGCCGCCAAGGCCGGCTGCGTCGGGGTCTTCATTGGCTTCGAGTCCACGAGTGCGGAAGGGTTGGCCGAGGTGCATAAGAAATACAATCTCCACGGAGAGCGCGATTTTGCCGCTTCCGTAAGGCGAATACAGCGGCACCGCATCGCCGTGGCCGGGTCGTTCATCATGGGGTTGGACGTCGATCAGCCCGGCATCGGGCAGCGGATCGCCGCGACCGCCAACAGCTACGGCGTGGACTTTCTCAACGCGTTGTTTCTCACGCCGCTGCCGGGCACGCGCCTGTGGGACAAGATGGAATCCGAAGGTCGGATCGCCGCCGACGTTTTCCCGTCGGATTGGAAGTATTACACGCTCACTCTTCCAGTGGGCCATTACAGTCATCTGGGGCGGGCCGACATCCTCAAGGAAATGGAACGCTGCAACCGTGGTTTCTATTCCCTGCCGCGCATCCTGCGCCGGGTCGCAAGCAACTTCTGGCAGAGGCGCCAGCCCTTGGTGACACTGGTGAGCAATCTCTCTTGCAGGAACAACATCCGCTTGAACAAGAAAGTCTACCGGGAATTCAACTTGTTGTGCGGCGAATCTCGCCTCAAAGGCCCGATCTCCCCAACCGGCGAGAACTTGCACGTCCGTGCGCCGGGAGAACCTTCTCGCGATTTTTCTTTTGACCCGCGGCCCCGCGTGGGGTCCGAGGTTTGACACGCCGGATCTGTCGGTGTCGGCGGCCTCATCAGACCCAGTGCCCCGCGTGGAAGGAATCTGCGCGCCCGCGCATCGCCGCTCATCCCTCCTCACCGAAACGATACGAGAATATCAGGCCGAATTTGTCTCTGCCCGTCTCATAATACGACCACTGACTATATTGCTTGCTGATATGCGCGTACTCGACGCGCGCGCGGACCGGTCCCACCGGCACCCCGATTGCCGCCCCCCAAGTCGTCTCTGGAATGCGCCAGTGGTCATCGATCCGCCGCCCCCAGCGTACGAAGATCACCTGCAGAAACGAGATCTCCGACCCGAAGCTCCACCTTGGGTCCTGGTGGCTGAGGCCGTGCTTGCCGTCGACATTCAGCGTCGCGGACAGCGTCGGTACCAACGCGCTCCCGAGCGTTACCATCGGCCCATCGACGCGCACCGTCGCACCGTAGTTGAGCCACGTCGGCAGGGGATCGCTGGCGTCGATCTCCTCGAACTCGACGTCCGATCCGGAATTGACCACCGCCATACCGACCGCCGGCTCGACACGCCAGTCCGATGCGGCTAACGCCGTCGATACCACGGCTCCAAAGTCGAACATGTTGGCCGATACATCGAGGGACTTCCACGCCCAATACTTGTAGGCCGCCCCCAGGGCCGCTTCGACACGCTCGGACACCTTCCAGGACGTGCCGGCCGTGAGCGCGAAGTAGTTTTCTGCGTCGTCGAATTCCCCTAATTCTTCGCCGGTCACAGTCGAGAAAATGGACTTGCCGTAGGACAAGCGCGCAAGCGTGACATCGAACGCCAGGTGGAAAGGCCGGTCGTCCCCAAATGTGCGCCCGCCTCCCACGCTCGTGTGGCCGAACCACACGTCACTCAGCAGCCGCGGAACCACCAGCTCATATGAGCCCGTCGCGTAGATTTCTTGTCGCGCCGTCACGTTGGCCGGGTTGAAGTAGATGTTCCCCGGATCGAAGCGGTCTGCCACCCCGCTTGCCGCCATCGCCACGCTGCGAACGCTGAGCGGGTAGTCCATGACGGGAGCGGTCGTCCCGCTTGACTGCGCCACCACCGGACCCGCCACCCCCTCCATCACCAGCAAGATGCCCCAAAGACCCGGCGCCCACGCGCGGGACCGTTTCGGGCTTTTCATTTTCATGATCCCCCCTTGCTCGTGACGGCGTGCCGTCACTTCTCACGGGCGTGCGTCGCCCGAACCGCGAGGTCCTCAGTGCCGTCCGGAGTAATATTGTACATGATCACGCTGAACGCCTCTCCCCGGCTCGACTAATAGGTGACCGTTACACCCCGCCCCTGGAGCGCCGGGATGTGCTCCTTGATCGACTGGTCGGACAGTTGATTGCCCGCGAGATTCAACGTGTCGCCCGTGCCGAGCCCGGTATTCGCCACGAGCGGCGCGATGTCCGAGACGAGATTCACCGCCAGCGAAAGCAGCTCGATGCTGGTGAGTCCCGACAAAGGCCCCAAGTCCGAAATCTGATTCACATCCAACCAGCACGATTTCAAACCGCTGAGTCCCGATAGCGGCGCGACGCTGCTGATCTGGTTCCCCATGAGAACCAGGATCTCGAGGCTCGTAAGACCCGCCAATGCGCTCAGGTCGCTCACGTGGTTGTTTGCGAGGAAGAGGTACACAAGGCCCGTGAGCTCGGTGAGAGACGATATGTTCGTCAGGTTCGCATTGTTGAACTCCAGGTACTCGAGCTTCTCAAGCTCCGCGAGGGCGGTGATGTCGCTCACTCCGTTGAACGACAAGAACAGCATTTCCAGATTCGTCAGTCCCGCGAGGGAGGTGATGTCGATGATGTCGTTGTCACGGAGTCGAAGATCCTTCAGAGCCGTGAGTCCCGCTAGTCCGGCGATGTCAGAGAGCGTGTTCCTCTCCACGTACAGGCGTTGCAGGCTCGTGAGTGCCGCAAGGGAGGGGATGGTCGATATGAGATTGTCGTCGAGGCGGAGGTTCACCAGGTCCGTCAGACCCGCGAGCGCGGTGATGTCCGAGATCTCATTTCCCGCGAGGTTCAAGTCTTCTAGATTGTCGAGACCCGCAAGGGGTGTCAAGTCCTCGATGTCGTTCGACGTGAGAGTGAGGAAACGCAAGTTCGGACAATACTCGATCCCGCCCAGATCGGCGACGCCCTTGCCCGTGGCCTGAAGCCCCGTCAATCCTAACAAGTCAGAACGGCGGATGTCCCCCGTGGGCAGGCTGATCTCGGCACGGACCGCTGTCTCCAAGACGGGATCCGCGAACGTCACCACGAAATCGTCGTAGCACGTCACACCCACGACGTTCGATATCCCCTGCCAGTTGCCCTCCTCGTCGAAAACCTCCATTCCGAAGTAGTACGTCGATCCATCGGCCAGCCCCAGGATCTCCATTTGTTCCGCTGTGCCCGAGGGCGCGGGAACGGGCTCATCCGGGACCTGCGTGGCGTCCTCCCAGTCCGTCCACCCGATGGGATCTTTCGAGTATCGGAGATCGTATGACGTCGCGGTGCCCGCGGTGGTGTCGTCTCCCGTCGCCGTCCACGCGAGCGTCACGGAAGTCGACGAGAACGAGACAACGCGCAGGTCGGTCACGACCGACGGGGCGATACCGTCCCCGTCCTCGTTATCCAATTCGCCTTCCACGTCGCCGGGATTGCCCGAGCAAGCAGCGAGCGCTGCGCCGAATAAGAGTGCAATGATGAGCGTAAGCGCGCGATGTGTTATCGAGCCGACTTTCATGTTTTTTCTCCAGTTGCAGCGGCGAGGGAGCAACATATCTACACGCTTACGTCCCCTCCCCCCATCTCGTTGATGCGCAGGAACATCTGCTTCAAGCGCGCGGCGCTCTTCTGGTTGTAGCGAAACGCGAGGCGCGGCTTGTCCAGGAGATGCGGTTCGTTCGCCTCCTCCGAGAGAGCGCGCGTTTTTTCGACGCGCCCTTTCTCGATGATGTCCGAGAACTCGGTGCTCAGCATCGCCACGTCCTCGTCGCGCAGTTCCCTCTCCAGGCGCACCACCAACTGCTTCCGCACCAGCCGCATGGAGTGATAGGTGGAGTAGTAGAAGCGGATGGTCTCGACCGCTTCCCGCGGCGAGTGACAGATGTTGTAGAGCGAGACATCGTCCGGCGAGATGAGCCCGCGCCCGAGCATCTGCTCGCGCACGAAGCGATCGAAGTTCACCCAGTAGTCCCCGCCGGGAAGCTCCATGAGGATGAGCGGCATCGGGGGCGCCTTGCCGGTCTGAAGGAGGGTCATGGTTTCGAAGCCTTCATCGTGTGTACCGAAGCCCCCGGGAAAGAGAACGACGGCGTGCGCCTCCATGAGGAAGAAGAGTTTGCGCGTGAAGAAATACTTGAACGTGATGAGCTTGGGATCATCGGCCAGGATCACGTTGGGGGCCTGCTCGAAGGGGAGAAGAATGTTGACCCCGAAGCTCTTTTCGGCGCCGGCGCCGACGCTGGCGGCCTTCATGATGCCTTCGGCCGCGCCGGTGATGACCATGAAATTGTTCGCGGCGAGGAGCCGGGAGAACTCCACGGCCATCTTGTAGGTGGGATTGCTCGCGGGCGTGCGCGCGGATCCGAAGATCGAGACCTTGCGCACATGCCGGTAGGGCTTGAACACGCGTGCGGCGTAACGAACCTCGGAGAGCGCGCGGCTCAATACCTTGAGATCGAGCGTGCCGAGATCGTCGCGCTTCACCTTGAGCGCGTTCATGAGGATGTCACGACAGAGAACTGCGGGAAGATCGTCCTCGGCGGCGGCGTAGATGCGGCGCACTTCTTCGAGAACGGTTTCAAGGGGATCGAGTTTCTTATTGGTCATGTCGTGCGGCGTTTCTTAACGCGCTGGGCGCCC
>JBGSIK010000475.1:0-2891 GCA_041742575.1 Candidatus Krumholzibacteriia bacterium | reverse complement strand
CCCCGACGGCGAGGTCGGCGGCGATCGCTGGACGGTCGTACGACATCCGGACAGTACTCCGGTATCAGGTAGTGGTCCTCTATGCCTTCGTGGCCAACTTGGTCTTGCGGCGGAAGATGCGACCGAACTCCTCGGCCAGCTCGAACGAAGCATCGACGGCCCGTGGGTTGCGCGAGTCGAGGTACTCGACGTTCACGCCGAGCTTCTCGTCCGGGAACCCGATCTGGGCGGCGAACGACGAGATCCGGTCCCACACGCCGATGAGGGTGGAGATCGACGCTTCTCGCATGCTGCGCGCCCCTTTGAGCGTGCGTTCGACATCCTTGGGGATGAAAACGCCGAGGGTCTTCTTGCAGAAGGCGATGTCCTCGCTCGTCACCAGGGGAGAGAACGTCAGGAAGATCTTGGGCAGCTGCTCCTTTTCCATGCCCCCCACGAGATCGAGCAAGAGGCAGCACATCCACTCGCTCTCATACAGAATCTGCGTGCTGAAGAAGGTGAAACCGCAATCCCGGATCTTCGCCAGCACGCGCTCCGACTCGTCCAGGGACGCGGGTCTGGCGACGAAGTGTGTTCGCCGGGTGGGAATGATGATCCCGCCGCAATTGAATCCCTTCTCTCGCGCCTGAGTCGCCGCCTCGCACACCTGGAGCGCGCCGGCCTTGTACTGCTTGTCGCTGGCGTCGCCCCCCACAATGAATACGTCCGTGCATCCGAGAGTTTGGGCCTGATCGAGCCACGCGTCGAACTCCTCGCGAGTACACGTCTTGGAAACCTTGTAGAGGCTGAGCGGCTTCTTGGTGAGCCGCCGCAACCACGCCGCGAACTCGTCGTTGGACACCCTCTCCCGCTTCCGCCGGAACTCGCCCTCATCCTGCAGGTCCGGCACGCTCACGGCGTGAAAGGAGCTGTAACAGGCAAAGCTCTGACGCAGCACGGCGAACGCCTTGTCGCGGTCCTCCAGTGTCGGGGGACACGCTTCCAAGATGACGTTCACTTCCAGTATCGGGGACTTGTCTTCCATCCGAGGTCAGGACAGCCTCCCTGTCCTCTCCAATCCGGGCGTGTGAGGCTCGAGCCGCAATTCGAAGGAGTGTAGCAAGTTCCGCCCCTATATGCAACGCGCGCGAGGGACTCCCTCCGCTGCCCCACGCTCCCGGCTATTCCGGTGTGGACGGCCCCCTGCATAACCTGGGGAAACCGACGCTCTTGTTCGGGGACACAAAGGACACTGCGGAGAAGCTTTCCGCCCGAATCGGGTAGGGGCGGCGGACCTGACCGTCGACAATCTGGGCAAACACAACCTGTTCTTCTTCGGCGCGCTGCGTCAAAAGCGGGTAAGGCGCGTCCTTTGAGCGTAGACTCTGGCCGGGTAGTTATTGTATAATACCGCCCAAGTGGGGTTGGACGCGCAGCATCATAATGAAAGGGGAGCGACGTCGGCGAACGCATTCGCCGGCGTTGTTTGTTTTCGGCCGCGGGAGTAACTCCACCATGGGGTGCAACACGAATCCACTTTCGTGTTGGCGCCGGTGAAGCTTCGGGGCTTCCAACCGGCGGGAGGGCGAGTCACTACAATTACGAGGGGGGATCGCGATGCGTTGTGCGTTGTTGATGGTATTGTTGTCTTTGTTGGTCGTTCCGGCCATGGCCCAGCCCATTTTGGGGCCGACGCCCGGGGTTTACAAAACCCAGTATAGCCAGTTGATGGAGGGTGTCTTCAGCGAATCGTGGACCGATGCGCCGTATCAGGAAGGCATCGTCCACAACACCATTCACGCGTGGGACGTCACTCAGGGCGCGGAGTGGCACGTGTACTGCCCGTCGATCGCCACGGTGATGTTGCTCGTGGACACACGCGATGGGAACGGGAACGGATTCGTCCAGTACAGCACCGACTACGTCGGCGGCACACTTTGGCTTTCGAAAAACGGCCTGTGGGGTCACAATCAGATTGACTTCACCGCCACCATCGATGCGTTCAACGTCGTGTCGACGCACATCTACTACTTAGGGCAGCAGGTCTCCGTCGACTCCGACATCAGGTTCAACGGCCACTTCGATCCTCCTGTGCAGCCGGGAACGTGCTTCGATTACGTTCTGTCGAACGGCGCGATCGAGGGGTTCACGCCAATGCCGTTCCCTGCCGGCTACCCGCCGTTGCTCGACTACTACAACTGCCCTGCGGGGACCGCGGCGTTGGGCGCCTGGGGAATTGCCCATGACATCACGCTGACGATCTACGGGCAGTGCACCGTCGATACGGAACCGTCGAGCTGGGGCAAGATCAAGTCGCTCTACACGGAGTAGTTCGGACGTAAGTAGCTCCTGTAGCGCATGCCAAAAGACCACCCACGAATGTGGGTGGTCTTTTTGTCAGGTTCATCCGGCTTTTCCAGCGCAGGTTTGTAGGTGCTTTCGACAGTGATCGGGGGCGCCTGAGGCGACACATGACCGGCTCGCACCGACCCGTCTCCCACCCCTATCTCCAGCCCCGTCGAAACGTCAACTCGCGCATCGCCGCCAGAAGAGCGGCATAGCACGCGGTTCCGATCACGCCTGCAGCACAGAGCATCCCCACTGGAGGAAGGTGACCGCGTGCGTAGAACCGGCCGGCCGACATCACGGCGCCCATCGCGATTCCAGCGCAGGCGGTTTTCACGATCGATCTCCAAGGGATGAGCCATCCGATCGACGTTCTTGTGGCTCTGAACACGAGGATCGGGTAGATGCAATAGCCGATGAGCGTGGTCACGGCCGCACCTTGGTATCCGAAGGCGGGAATCATGATCAGGTTCAGAGACAGGTTCACCAGCGTGGAAATCGCCACCAGCATCAGCAGTGTGCGTGTGCGCTCCTGGATCTCGAGGCCCTTGTGCCCGATCATTGAC
>JBGSIK010000474.1:0-9758 GCA_041742575.1 Candidatus Krumholzibacteriia bacterium | reverse complement strand
GTACGACACGGCGTCGCAGACTTACATGCGGTTTCTGGAGAAGGAGCCGGATGACATTCGCGCCCTGGTTGGCCTCTCCAGTTCGCTTTTCGAGGCGGGACGCTACTCGCAGTCGCTCAGCTCTGCCGGCAAGGCGATGGGACTCGACAGCACGCGGACCGACGTCCAACTTGCCTACGGCCGGGCGGCGCTTCGGAGCCGCGAGCGGCCGGTCCGGGATCGCGGGGCGCGGATGTTCCAGGCGCTCCCGGACACCCTGCACTGGAAGCCGAAAGACCGGGTGTTGCTGGCGACATATCAGATCGAGATCGGGGCGCTGGATAACGCGAGACAGAACCTGGAGGAGGCCGTTCTGGTCGACTCCACCTACGCGGAGACGTACTTCCAGAAGGGGCTTCTGGAGATGAAGACCGGCGAGGTGGATGCGGCGCTCGAGGAATTCGGCAAAGCGATCCGCCACGACCCCAACGTGCCCCTTTACCACCTCAACGCGGGAGTGGCACAGTTCAAGGCCAAGCACTACAACGAGGCCATGCGGTCCTTCCGTCGATCGATCGCCATCGACCCGAAGTTCGTGATCGGTCACAACCTGCTGAGCCAAGCGCTGATCGCCGTGGACTCGCTCCCGGCCGCCGAGGCGCAGTACAAGAAGGCATTGGGCGTCGAGCCCAAGAACGGAACGGCGCTGCGTGGGCTCGGGTATTGTTACTTGAAGCGGGCGTCCTACCAAGAGGCCGCCTCCGTATACAAGACCGCGACCGAGGCGGATCCGAAAAACGCGGACGGGTGGGTCGGGCTGGCGCAGTCGTACATGGGTCTGGACAACCTGTCCGGAGCGGGGGAAGCCCTCCGCCAGGCAGAGTCTATCGATCCGAACAACGCGTCGCTGAAAGCAAGTTGGGACCTACTCAACAAAGCGCGGCGTTCGGCCGGGGGATGACATGCGAGGGGAGATTTTTCGTTTGACGCACCGTTTCACGCGGCCTATACTAGCCAACTATTATTGCGCCACAAAAGAGCGGCCTGCGCGCGGCGCATTCGGGAAGCGCGGCGATGGCGGGCGCAGCAACGCGGGCGGCTGCGCATGCCAGATTTTCGAAGATGAGAAAGGAATGACATGAGAAAGATAATTTTCCCCGTCATATTCATACTCTCGGTGGCGGTTTCCTACGTCATCTGGGATAACTCTCCGGAGTATCTGAAGCAGGGCGGACCGCTGCTCGTCTTGGGTCTGACGTGCCTCTTCTTGGTGTTCACATTCACGGTGGAGCGTGCCATCGTGTTGGGGCGGGCGGGTGGAAAAGGCGGCGTCAGCCAGTTCATGAGGAACATCAAGTCGACGGTCCAGGAAGGTCAGATGGAGAAGGCGATCGAAACCTGCAAGAAGCAGGGTGGATGCCTGGGAAACGTGGTCGGCGCCGGCCTCGAGCGTTATCACATGACACGCGCCGCCGGGGCGAGCGACAAGGACGTTCTCGAAGAAACGAAGCGCACCATCGAGGAAGCGACCGCTCTCGAGAGCCCGATTCTGGAGCGCAATCTGAACGCGCTTTCGACCATCGCTTCGATCGCGACCATGCTGGGACTTCTGGGAACGACGATCGGAATGATCCGCTCCTTCCACGCCATGGGTCAGGCGGGCGCACCCGACGCGGTCCAGCTGGCCATCGGGATTTCCGAAGCGCTCGTGAACACCGCTCTCGGCCTCACGACGGCTATCATCGGCATCATTCTCTACAACTACTTCTCCGCGCGCGTGGATAACTTCCTGAGCGCGATCGAGGAGACGAGCTTCGAGGTGCTGGATCTGCTCCGGCAGACGAAGGAGTCGTAGACCGTGGCCAAGCGCATCGGAATCAAGATCGATATGACGCCCATGGTCGACGTGGCGTTTCTTCTTCTCATCTTTTTCATGACCACGACCAGCTTCAAGCCGCCGGAGCGGGTGAGCGTGGCGCTTCCCGGTTCGAAGTCGGAAATCCACATTCCCGAGACGAACACCATCATACTCACCGTCAACAAGGCAGGCGAGATCTTCATCTCCGACGAGGACCTCTCTAGGACTCAGCAGGTGATGAAAGAGGACCTGAGGAACGCCATCGTCAGTTGGCGGGCCAAAAGTCCAGCCGCGATCGTGGTCGTCAAGGGAGACAGAGACGTGAACTACGGTTCTGTCGCCGACATTATGAACGCACTGGCCGAAACCAAGACACTCCGTTTCAACCTAATGACGGATATAAAGAAGAAGCCCAACGAATAGGAAAGGAGGGAGGAACCGCCGATGGGTGCCGTTGATCAGCCCGAGCCAAAAGGAAAAGAAAAGAAATCCGCGCTGGGTCTTCGCAAGAAGAAACGAGTCGGGATCCGCATCGATATGACGCCTATGGTCGATGTGGCGTTCCTTCTTCTCATCTTCTTCATGGTGACGACCGTTTTTCGCCGGCCGCTCGCGATGGAGGTCAACGTTCCCGAACCCGGCGCCAAAGTGGAGGTGCCGGCGAGCAACGTGATGACCGTCTATGTGCAGGAAGACGGTTCTCTCCTTTACGACGTGGGGCTCCGCGGGATCACGTCGGCGTCGTGGGATGAGCTCCGCGACCTCCTGGTATTGGAAATGGATTACAACCCCGAACTCATCGTTCTGGTCAAAGTCGACCGTAATGCCCGTTACGAAAAGATGGTGGATGTGTTGGATTCTCTGGACGATGCGCAGGTGGGGCGCTTTAGCGTCATACCCATGACCGAGGCGGACAAAGCCCTGATCGGAGGGCAGCAATGAGGTCGTTTTCACTCGCGAACGCGGCGCACCTTCCGCTCACCGGCGATCTCCATCCTCTGCGTAGGGAGTTTACCAAGTGGCTGAGCTGGGGAAACGCTTGTTCGCTGCTGATTGCCGCCGTGATATTCCTGTCGTGGTACCTCTGGTCCCACCGGGAAATCAAGGAGGAGGTCATGCCCCAGGGTGTGCAGATCGTCAAGTACACTGAGTTGGGGGTGCCCCCTTCGATCAGCCGGCAGACCACACAAACGACCCAGGTCAGCGCCGTCGCGGCGGCTGCGGCGCCGTCGATCGGTATTCCCGAGCCTGTGCCCGATGAGCAGGCGCGTCAGTCGACCATCGCCACTCAGTCTGAAATGGCGGATGCGCTCGCGCCGATCACAGCGCAAGAGCTCGCCGGCGGCAGGGACTCCATCTTCGTCGACATTTCTGACGCTACCTCTCCCGAACCGGGTCAGTTCGTCGCCTTCGACGAGCTACCGGTCCTCTTGAGCCACGAGGCCCCGGTGTATCCCGACCTGGCGAGGGAGGCCGGAATTTCCGGCACCGTGCAGGTAAACGTTCTGGTGGGGAAAGACGGAAAGGTCAAGAGGGCAATCGCCGTGGAGGGGCCCGAGCTCTTCCGCGAGCCCGCGATCGAGGCCGCGCTCAAGTGCCGTTTCAAACCTGCGCTTCAGGGGCGCAATCCAGTAGAGGTTTGGGTGCTCGTCCCCTTCAACTTCGAGCTGCACCGCTGATCACGCCCGGACGCGCGGGCAAGCGCGCGCTTGCCCGCGGCTCAGCGCCATCGTAGACGACGAAATGGAGGCGCAGGTTACGCCGTCTTCTGGATCCCCGAGACGGCTTCTTCTACCGTTTCGAACGTGTCGAATACGAGCACCAACTTCGTTACCAAAAGAATCCCGTTGATCCTCTCGCCAACGCGGGCGAGCCTGAACCACCCATCGCGGTTCGCGCATGTCGTTCGCATCCGCACCAGCGATCCCAGGCCAGTGCTGTTGACGTACGAGATCTTCCCTAGGTCCAGCACTATCTTCGGGGCGCCTCTGCCCGCAACCTCGTCTATGGCGCCCAGAAGCGCCAGCGTCTCGTCTCGTCCCACGAGATTTTTCTTGGGCGTGAGCACGTGCACGTCGCCGACCGTGGTGTGATCGAAAGTCATGCGAATCTCCTTTGGTAGAAAAGATGTCCCGAGTACGGTCGGCCGATGATCGGCGTGTCGAAACGTTCTCGGGAGTTGAAGTCGTCTCGGTCCCCGGTGGAGTCCTAGCGGCCTCGCCAACGGGATCACGCGAAAGCGCCAGATTATACGCATGGATCGATGCGACCGTCAAGGCCCCGCCCTCGCGCCGGCCCCCCGAGCGGGAACCGCGCCGGGGGGAGCACCCGAGTGTGGGGGTCCACACCGGGGCAGGAGTTACCCCGGAGCGGGAACTACTCCAGAGCGGGAAGTACCCCAGAGCGGGAAGTACCCCAGAGCGGGAGGCACCCGGGAGCGGGATTTGCGGCCGAGCGTTTCGAAATCGCCTTGACAGCGAGTCCGAACGGTTGTTAACCTACATAACCGCTCCCCCACAGCAACTTACCCCACGAAATCGATCGCATAGGAGGTCAAGCGGGTGACGTACAAGTTCATTCAAAAGGCGATGTTGATCGTCCTTTTGTGCTCGCTCGCCGGGTATTGGGCGTGCGCGGCGCAGAAGCCGTGCACGATCTCTCCCGTGGAGATCGAGGAGATCAAAGCGGACATCCGTGATGTCGAGCGGGAGCTTGCGGATAGGCAAAAGCAGCTCGCCAAACTCGAAGCCGAAGTGGTGGATTTGCAGGCGCGCATTGAAGAAAGACGGCAGCAGCTCGCACTTGTTCGAGGGGAACTCGATAGAGCAAAAAAGGCCAGTGGGGTGACCGAGGGGACCACGGCAGAGGAAAAGACATTGGATATACCGGCCTCGGAGACGGGATTCTGAACGGGGAAAGCATGGGAAATCGGATTGAGACAATCTGGAAAATTGCACTCACGGCGGTGGTGGTGTCCGGCATGCTGCTCATCGGCGCGTGCGGGGGCTCGAAGGAAAAGAAGATCGAAGTCGCGGCAGGGGAATACTACTCCGAGGCGGAATTGGAGCGACTCTCCGCCGGGATGAAGAACCGTTACTGCAACGATCTCGGGTCGCTCCGCGAAAGCGCTCAGCAGGAGCTCGAGGCAAAAACGCGAGAGCTCGAAGAGACGAACGAAAAAATCAAGACGGTGGGCGCGAAGAGGGCCGAACTGGATCGGGAGCGCGTTCGGCTCGAAGTGGATATCCGGGCGCTGAAAGAACAAATCACAGCAGTGGATGCGCTCCCCGACTCGGTGAGAATCCGCGTAGGGGAGAGTCTCGAAACCATCGCGGCGTTGCCCGACGTCTACAACGATTCGACCAAGTGGTGGAAGCTTCTCGAGGCGAACGAGCAAATACTCCTGGATCCATTCTATTGCCTCTCGGATACCGTGATTTACATCCCTCGCAACTGGCCTGCGAACTGAAGCGGGTTTTCCGAGGAGTCGATCCTGCTCGTATCCCGCGGGTGTTCACTCGCGTGTGCGTTCCATTTCTCCCATCCGAATAGTCGCGCGTAGAAATGCCCCGCCCGATTTCCGCATGCCTACGGTGCGGAGGCGGAGCTCATGCCGGGGCCAGACCCGTGAGGCGATCGGTTGCGCCACGGGTGCATTTGTGGTAGCTTGGTGAACCGAGAAACCAAACCGGGGGCGTTTCTGGCTCGTTGTGATGCAGCGTGTGTTTCGTTCGTTCCTCAAACAAAACATGGGAAGAGCGGAGTGCCACAGCTGTGACGCCGCAATCGAAATCATCCTGGCTAAACGGACTGAAGACCGTCTTCATCGGCGGATCGCGCAGCCTGTACGACACCAAACTTGCCCATAAACTCTCACTGATTGCGTTTTTCGCCTGGGTGGGATTGGGGGCGGATGGGCTGTCATCGTCTTGTTACGGACCTGCCGAAGCGTTTCATGCCCTGGGCCAGCATTATCACCTGGCGATTTTCGTGGCCTTGGGAACGGCGCTCACCATTTTCGTCATCAGCGCCAGCTACTCGCAGATCATTGAGCTGTTCCCCTCGGGCGGCGGCGGATATCTGGTTGCGAGCAAGCTGTTGGCGCCGAGCTTAGGCATGATCGCCGGCTGCGCGTTGCTGATCGACTACGTATTGACCATCACGATTTCCATCGCCAGCGGAGCGGACGCCCTGTTCAGTTTCCTGCCGCTGGAATATCAGGCGTACAAGCCGTCCTTCGCCTTGCTGGCAATACTCGGTTTGATCCTGATGAATCTGCGGGGGGTGAAGGAATCGGTTGTGCCGCTGGTGCCGATCTTCCTGGCGTTCGTAGTGACACATCTTTTCGCGGTGGCGTACGGCCTGGGGCATCAGGTGTTCCAGTTCGAGGGTGTGGCGGCGGGGACGGTGAGCGATATCCGGGAGACCCAGCTGGAGCTGGGCACGTTCGGAATGCTCTTCCTGGTCATGCGGGCCTACAGCCTGGGCGCAGGAACGTACACCGGCATCGAGGCGATCAGCAACGGGATGCCGATTCTGCGGGAACCCAGAGTCCAGACCGCCAAGCGAACCATGACATACATGGCAACTTCACTGGCGGTCCTCGTGCTGGGCTTGATGCTGGCGTATCTGCTCTATGAAGTGAAGCTCGAGCCGGGGAAGACCCTCAACGCCGTATTGCTGGAGAGCATCACTACGGGCTGGGGGCGATGGGGAACGGCGTTCGTATTGATCACTCTGATATCGGAAGCCACCATTCTCGTGGTAGGTGCGCAAAGTGGGTTCTTCGCGGGGCCGCGGGTGCTGGCCAACATGGCTCTGGACCGCTGGATGCCGGGCAAATTCGCCATGCTCTCCGACCGCTTCGTGACGCAGAACGGCGTCCTGCTGATGGGGGGGGCGGCGATGCTGATGATGCTCTTCACCCGCGGCAATGTCGGCTTCCTGGTCGTGCTCTACTCCATCAACGTGTTCATCACGTTCGTTCTCTCCCAGCTGGGAATGGTGCGGCACTGGTGGATATCACGGGACAGGGCGCCGCGCTGGCGCAGGAAGCTGGCGATCAACGGCGTGGGATTGATCCTGTGCACGTTCATCCTGGTATCGGTCATTGTCGTGAAGTTTTTCGAGGGCGGTTGGATAACGCTGTTCATCACCGGAATTCTGGTGTTGGTTGTGATGGGAGTGCAGCGCCATTACCGCCGAACCGCGGTTTATCTGAGGAAACTGGACAGCCTGGTCACGGCGGCGGCCGAGTCGCCGGGAGAGAAAAGCGAGACGGCTGCCTATTCGGCCTACGATCCGGCTGCCAGGACGGCGGTGGTGTTCGTCAACGGCTATAACGGTTTGGGCCTGCACACACTGTTCAGCATCATCCGTCTTTTCGGAGCCGAATTCCGCAACTTCATCTTCGTGCAGGTCGGCGTCGTGGACGCGGGCAACTTCAAAGGGTCGGAAGAAGCGGGCCGGCTGCAAGACCACATCAAGCGGGAGGTGGATCAGTACGTGGGGTACATGCGCCGGCATGGGTATTTCGCGGAAGGCTTCTCCGCAGTCGGCACGGACATCGTGGAGGAGGTGATGCAGATCGCACCCAAAGTGATGGATCGTTTCCCCAACGCCATTTTCTTCGGGGGGCAGCTGGTCTTCCCCGAGGACACGTTCTTGACGCGGCTGCTGCACAACAACATCGTGTTCGCCCTGCAGCGCCGGTTTTACCACAACGGGATACCGTTCGTGATTCTGCCGATCCGGGCGTGACCGCCCGGACGGCGATTCCCTCGAGCTGTCGTTGATATCATGACACCGGACACCACTCGCGACGTCGATGAACAGCGGAGACTCACGAGCGACCCGCATGCTCGCGGCACCAGGCGCGCCGCCCTGATCGTCGCTACCCTCTCTTCGTTTCTGGGCCCGTTCATGGGATCGTCGGTGAACGTGGCGCTTCCCTCCATGGGACAGGATTTCGCCATGAGCGCCGTGCTTCTGGGTTGGGTGAATACCGCTTTTCTGCTCTCGTCGGCGACATTCTCCATACCCTTCGGCCGCCTGGGCGATATTTACGGGCGGAAAAGAATCTATCTGGCGGGCACGAGCGTGTTCACGATCACGTCGGTGCTGATAGCGCTTTCCAGCTCTGCCATTATGTTGATCTCCTGCCGGGCGTTGCAGGGGTTCGGCGCCTCGTTGATCTTCGCCACCGGGATGGCGATCTTGATGTCCGTGTTTCCGGCCAGCGAGCGGGGCAAGGTGCTCGGGTTGAACGTCGCCGCCGTTTATCTCGGACTTTCCACGGGTCCGTTTTTCGGGGGCATCATCACCCAACACCTCGGTTGGAGATTCATATTCTGGCTCAACCTGCCCGTGGGATTGCTGCTGCTGACCGTCGCGTTCTTCATGCTGAAGGGAGATTGGGCGGAGGACAGGAGCGCCAAGTTCGATCTCGTCGGCTCGGTGATTCTCGGATCGTCACTCTTTCTCACCATGTACGGTTTTTCGAAGCTTCCCGCGAGTTACGCTTTCTACCTCCTGGCCGTCGGCCTGGCGGGGTTCGTGGCCTTCATCGTTTATGAACTGAGACTGGAACACCCGGTCGTGGACATGAGGTTGTTCCGTTACAACACCGTGTTCGCGTTTTCGAACCTGGCCGCCTTGATCCACTATGCCGCCACGTTCGCGGTCACGTTCCTGTTGAGCTTGTATCTTCAGAACGTTCGCGGACTATCTCCCCAAGCGGCCGGTGTGCTCCTGGTGATTCAGCCTCTGGTGCAGGCGGTGTTGTCGCCGCTGGCGGGTCGGCTGTCCGACAGGATCGAACCCCGCACCGTCGCGTCGATCGGGATGTCCCTGACGCTCGTCGGGCTGATCCTGCTGACCGCAGTCCACGCCCGGATCTCCATGTACTATATCGCCGGCACTTTGCTGTGTCTCGGTCTTGGGCAGGCGTTGTTTTCCTCGCCCAACACCAACGCCATCATGAGTTCGGTCAACCGTCGCATTTACGGCGTGGCCAGCGCGCTGGTCGGCACCATGCGCCAGCTGGGCATGATGTTTTCCATGGGCGTCGTCATGATGATGCTGGCGCTGCAACTGGGCCAATCCCAGATCGGATCCGGCAATGTCAACGAATTCGTCGGCAGCATGCGAACGGCGTTCATCGTGTTCGCGGTACTGTGCCTGGGGGGGATATTTGCGTCGCTGGCGCGGGGCAAGATGAACCGCGAGAGCGTCGGGAGTGCGGTGAGTCACCGCGGAGCATGAACGCGGAGGTCTTGGAGGCAATGCGATGAAAAAAGTGCTTGTGCTGGGATGCGGGCTGGTCGGCGGTCCGATCGCCATCGATCTGGCCAAGAAACGCGAGTTCGGAGTCACGGTCGCAGATATCGCGCCGGAGCATCTGGCGGCGGTTGCCAAGAAGGCACCGTTGAAAACGGTGGTCGCGGAGCTACGGGACGGCGGGCGCATACGGGAACTCGCGCGCGATGCCGACTTCGTGGTCAGCGCCGTGCCCGGCTTCATGGGTTTCGAGACGGTGAAGGCGGTCATCGAAACCGGCAGGAACGTGGTGGACATCGCCTTCTTTCCCGAGGATCCATTCCAGTTGGACGAGCTTGCCCGCAGCAAGGACGTGGTGGCGATCGTGGATTGCGGGGTCGCGCCGGGTATGAGCAACGTTCTTTCCGCGCACGCCGCTCAGAAACTACAGGCGCCGGAAGAGATTGTCATCTACGTCGGGGGGCTGCCGCAGGTGCGCGAATGGCCCTACGAGTACAAGGCCGTCTTTTCCCCTCTGGACGTGATCGAAGAATACACGCGGCCGGCCCGATTCGTGGAGAACGGGTACGTGGTGGTGCGGCCGGCCCTCTCCGATCCGGAGTTCATCGACTTTCACGGCATCGGCACCTTGGAGGCGTTCAAC
>JBGSIK010000473.1:0-3970 GCA_041742575.1 Candidatus Krumholzibacteriia bacterium | reverse complement strand
GGACCCGCGCGGGCTCCCCACCGCGCAACGGCGAGCGGGCTCTTGGGACGCGACACGAGGTCGCGGGCGCGGGGGCATGTTTCGCTTGACTTCGACCAGATCGACTGGTATAAGGCGATAATATCACGCAAGTTGCGTGGTTCCCTCTCATTCCCCCAAAGGAGTCACTATGGCCGACTCAAAATACAAACCCTACGTGCCGGCGCAAACCGACATGAAGGAGGTCACGCTCAAGGCGTTGTTGATCGGTCTGATCATGTGCGTGGTTCTTGGGGCGGCGAACGCGTACCTGGGTCTGAAAGCCGGGATGACGATCGCGGCCACGTATCCGGCGGCCGTGATCGGAATGGCTTTCCTGCGCATCTGGAAAGGCACGATCCTCGAGGAGAACTTCGCCCGAACCGTGGGTTCGATTGGAGAATCCGTGGCGGCAGGGGCGATCTTCACCCTGCCGGCGTTCTTCATCGCCGGGCTTTGGCCCGAGTTCGCAACCGCGGGACACTACCTCGAATCGGCCGCGATCATGGTCGTCGGCGGAATTCTCGGGATCCTCTTCGTTGCGATCCTCCGCCGCGTCATGGTCGAGGACCCTGAGCTCGTTTTCCCCGAGTCGGTCGCTGCCTCGGAGATCCACAAAACCGGGCGCTCGGGTGGTACCGGCGCGGCGTTCCTGTTCGGCGCCATGGGTGTGGGGGCGGTTATCCAGGCGCTGAAGAACTTCAACGTGTTCGCCGAAGCGTGGGAGAAGTTCGTCACCTGGAAAATAAGATTCATTGACCTGCGTGTGATCCCGGGGTTGAGTGGGGGCGAGCACACCAGGATCCCAGGCGAGGGCGGCATACTGCTGAGTTCGCCCGGCGTGAGCCCCGCGTACATCGGCGTCGGTTACATCATCGGTCCCAAACTCGCTTCTCTCAACTTCAGCGGGGGACTACTCGCGTGGGGGCTTTTCGTTCCCATCCTGACCTACTTCATTGGCCCTTCGCTCATGGCTTCGGCGGTGGTGGAAGACGCGACCTGGACGACCATGGCGACCAACGTTTGGTCTTACATCGTACGTCCCATCGCCATCGGCGGGATGTTGATGAGTGCCGCTTACACGCTCTTCAAGATGCGTAAGAGCCTGGCGACGGGGCTCGGGCGGTCGATCAGTGACGTCAAGAAAGCCGCTGGGGGCGCGTCGACGACGATCCGCACCGAACGCGACATCAACTTCAAGTGGGTCACGATCGGGATATTGCTCACCGCCGTCGCGACCTTCTTCATCTATTACTATTTCGCGCAGGCCTTTGGGGCCGCTCTCGTGGCCACCATCGTGATGGTCATCGCGGGTTTCTTCTTCGCCGCGGTATCGGGTTATCTGGTGGGAATCATCGGCTCGAGCAATAACCCGATCAGCGGGCTCACTCTCTCCACACTTCTGGTGGCCGCGTTTCTCATGTACCTGCTCGGTGCGAGGGGTAACTCCGGGGTGGCGGCGGTGCTGGGGGTGGCAGCGGTGGTCTGCGTGGCCGCTGCGGTCGCGGGTGAGATGTTGCAGGACCTCAAGGTGGGGCACATCCTGGGCGGAACGCCGTGGAAGATGCAGGCCGGCGACATGATCGGGGTCGTACTCGCGTCGCTGGTCATGTTCTTCCCGATCATCCTTCTTCACCAGGGTGACATCAACCAGGGCGGGCAAGGGCTGGGCGGCGAGAAGTACCCCGCTCCGCAGGCGAGTCTCATGGCGCTTCTCTCCGCCGGGATTGTGAGGGGGGAGATGGCTTGGCCGCTTATTATTGTAGGGATCTTGATGGGCCTCGGACTCATCTTGATGCAGGTGCGTAGCCCGATGCTCGTGAGCGTCGGCATGTACCTGCCGCTCGAGACCACGTTCGCGATCTTTATCGGCGGTGTCATCAAGGGGATCTTCGAGCGGTTCAGCGCGGCGCGCAAGTTCAACGCCGCACAGAAAGCGCATGCGGAGAACATCGGTGTTCTGATTGCTGCGGGATTGATCGCCGGCGAAGCGTTGATCGGTTTGCTGTTCGCAGGGCTGGCTGTGGCTAATGTGGAGTACGGGGCGTGGCTGCCGGGGATCTCGGGGATCTTCCCCTTCCCGTTCTACATAAGCCTTCTGGTGCTTTTCTTCATCGGCTGGATCCTGGTGAGGTTCCCGCTCGCGCACGCGGGTCCTCCAGACCAGCCTCCGCCGCCAAGCGCGGTGTTTTAGCTTCGTTCGTGGAGGGATGGCGCCGCGCCCGGCGCCATCCCTCCGCACCCTCAAGAAGATCTCGCGTCGCGGGTTCGGTGGGCCACACGGGTCGAGCGGGCCGTTTAGCGGCGAGCAATAATGAGAGGGTCCATCTGCGAGCCGATAACCGAGGCGACCGTCGAGCACGGAAGTGCGATGGGCACGGTCGGTCGTAGGGAGCCGTGCCCGAGCGACCCGTGTGGCCTACCGAACCGGCGGCGGACTGCATTCGCGCGGCTCGACGAAACCTCGGGTACGGAAGGTCAGTACAGCGGCCTAGAACGAGTACATCATGTGGAGCACGACGTTGTTGCAGACGGAGGCGTCGGCGAAGCCCGTGTAATCCGTCATCCAGTGCATGTACTCGACCGTGATCTGGAAGGGTTTCCCCCACGGGCGGTGCCGGACGGCGCCATAGATCGAGTGGTTCTTGGTTCTCTGGCCCGTGCGGATGAGATCGCTGTTTTCGGGATCGTCGACCGAGTAGCCGCCGAGGAGTGTCCAGCGGTCGGTTGGGGTATAGTCGAGTTCGCCCCATCCTCCGATGGCGGCGATGGTCGCGCCTTCGGGGGCGTCGATCCCCTGCGCGACACCGCCGCGGATATCGCTCAAGTTGTCACCCACCCACGCCTCGCCGAAAATCGCGACCTGCTTGTTGACGGTGATCGTGAGGTCCGATCCCGCGCTCCACGATTCATAGGTCGAGGCGGCGTTGACGCCCGGCACCACGTTGGCCCGTTCCCGGCCGTAGTGTCCCCAGAACCCAAGGTCGAACTTGGCGTCGCCCACCGGTTGGATGATACCGACTCGTCCCTGGAACATCGGGAAGGCGGCGTCGTGACCGTCGGGAACGCCGTCTTTGTCGACGTCGTTCATGTTGATCGCGCCGAAGGCGCCCACCGCGGCGGCCAGCGAAAACGCGGTCTCCCCCGACTTGGGGGACAAAGTCAGGCGGAACTGCGGGCGGCGGTCGCCGGTGTTGCCCACGTTCCAGTGCACGCCGTTGAGGTTCACGTTCGGGTAGAGCGGGGAGATCAGGTCCCAGTGCTGCCCGCCCAGGATCTCGAGCGATTGGTAGTGGAGCCGGAAGTACCCCAGGCGCATCCGGGGGGTCTCACGCGACTCGGACCCTTCCGCAAAGCCTTGAAAGTCGATTTCGATCCCGACGTCGCCCTTCCAGTTGTCGCTCAGCGCGTATCCGTTGAAACGTATTCCCACTCGCGTGAGCCGGGGCGTGATGATGAAAGCGTCATCATCGGCCTGAACGCTGCCGTCGTGCTCGTTCTTCACCCACATGGGCACGAGGTTGTTGTTCATGTGCGAATCGTAGGCCAGCATGTCCAGACGTATGAATCCGTACGCCTCGAATCCCGGGCGTTCGGCGGCGGCGCCCCCGCTGGGGGGCCACAGGATCGCGAGCAGAAGGGCGGTCGTGACCAGAAACCGACAGCGGTCAGCATGACGAGCGCGGTGAGCAAGGCGGTACACGCGAGAACCTCCTCTTCGATCGATGGCTGCCTCAAAAAGGCGAACGATTTTTCCCGCACTGTATCGCCTCCCACCGAGCGCTTCAAGGGGATTCCGGACGACGGGGCCCGCAGTTCGGAGGGGTGACACCGCACACCGGAGTCGGGTATGATCGCGCCAGGTGAGACCGGAGAGGACGAGCGTATGCGGCGCGATGTGATCGTGGTGGGCGCCGGACCGGCGGGTTCGGCTGCGGCGTGCGACCTGGCG
>JBGSIK010000472.1:0-16207 GCA_041742575.1 Candidatus Krumholzibacteriia bacterium | reverse complement strand
CAGCCCTTCGGCTTCCTCCATGGTTCTCGCTATTTCCTTGCCGGGCACCGACCCTTGAAAACCGATCAGAATGTGCTGGACTGTAATGTAGTCCGGTTCCACCCCTTCGGCTGTCTTCGCAGTCTCTTCCGTAGGTCCCGCGGCCGGCTCGGTCGAAGTCATCGCGGTGTCGGCCGTCTGAGCGCCCGGTGCGGGTTCAGTGGCCGGCTGTTCGGTCGCTTCCTTTTTCGACTGGCATCCGAGCGCGAGCGCCAGCGCCAGCAACACGACACAAGCGGCAATAATGACAAACTTCATCGCTATCCCTCCGTTTGAAAAAGAACTCCCGCGCAGTCTCACGCCGCCAAATCGGCGACGCCACCTCGCCCAGGTGAGACAGGGGCCATTCTACCGCTTGTGATCGCTCCACCCAAAGACAAAAGCAAGCCCGCACAACCTCCCCATGGCGCCACTTCCGACCGGTTGGCGACCACAACGATCGAGTCGCTGGGGGAGAAGATCGCCTCCCGGTGTACCTCATCGTCCGCGTTGAAGGGGAGGGTGCACCGTCGCGTTCAGCTTTTCGGCCCGCGTTCCCGTGGGCAACGGCCCAGAATGTTGGGATCAAACGACTTCCGATTGGCACCACCTGTGGCATGCGACTTGATACATCACCCCCAGAGGCAGAGCTCGGCCTATAAGGCAAACTGACGAACACACCGAGTGAAAGGAGTTGGGTCATGAAGAAAGTCATGACGCTTTTCGTGCTGACAGCGATCGCGGCCGCGATGGTCGCTTCCGACGCCAGCGCCGTCGTGAGGCCGTACACGTTCGATTTCGGTTTCGAGTACCTGTGGATGCGCGACGATGACGGCGACGGGATTCCGAACGGTCAGGATCTCGATTGGTTCCCCCCGCTGGATGGGACCGGATACCAGCTGCGCAACGGCGCCGCACTCAATCGCGCGCCCGGCTCCGACGGGAAAGCGTGGAACGGTGACATAATCCGTAATCGTTTCCAGAAGCGGACCGGGGACTGCAACCAGGACTGCTACAAGTACCGTTACCGCTACGTGAACGGAAACGGTTCCTAGCACCTCGACCTGACTGCAGGGCGAGGGCATAGCCCCCACCGCGAAGCCGTAGGGACTGGCAGCGGTGGGGGCTTTTTATGCCCTGTCGCCGCGAAGGCACGGACGGCGATCGACGCTACTTTCCACGCTTCGAGGCCGAAATGACCACTCGGACGTCCGTAGTCAGTTTGCGGGACTGCCCGTCGCCATCTCGCATTGACGGCATTTGCGCATTCCCTTACACTTGACCGCGATGTCCTGACATTCTCCGGAGAGGTATGAAGTGGGGAACGAACGGCATCCTACATGGTCGTCCTGCGCGATCCGACCGCGGGGCGGGTTGCTTCACGGTCATCTCAGCCAATGCCCCTGCTCAGACCCTGGACTGAAGCCCATCTGCGGCCCGAGCGGCCGTCTCCACGCCATCAGACAAGGAGGAGCACCCGTGTTACGTACGCGAACGCTTTCTGGGTTTTTGGCCGTTTTTTTCGTGGCCGGCTTTTGCACCCTGTCGCGGGCCCAGTGGGTGAAGAACGGGGTGTCCCTTTGCGGCGCGACCGGTTGGCAGGTCAGTTCGGCGATCGTTGCGGACGACAGCGGCGGCGCCGTCGTCATATGGCGCGACAATCGCGGCGGCGCGGACTATGACATATACGGCAACAGAATCAACGCGAGTGGCCACGTCATGGGCCCCTCCAGCGGAATCGCCGTGTGCGCAGTCGCTGGGGATCAGGCGGACGTCCATTTGATCCCGGACGGGACCGGCGGCGCGATCGTGGCCTGGCGAGACGGCCGCAGCGGATACAAAGTCTATGCCCAGCGGATCGACGGCAGCGGTCTCGCCCGCTGGGCAGCAAATGGCGTGAGCCTTTGCGGAGCGGGAGGCTCCCAGATGAATCTGCGGATCGTGTCCGACGGAAACGGCGGAGCGCTCGTCGCGTGGTCGGACAGCCGGAGCGGCAACTACGACAGCTACGTCCGGCCTGTGGACGCCGCCGGCAATCTGCTCCTGGGCACCAACGGCAGGAGCATGTGCGTAGAGGCTGGGGAGCAATCGCCGCGTGACATGACCGCGGATGGATCCGGAGGCGCGATCATCGTCTGGATCGACTACCGCGGTACCTCGGCGGACATTTATGCCCAGCGGTTCAATGCGGACGGCGACGCCCTCTGGACCACAAACGGAGTTGCGGTCTGCGTCGAGGACGGCAACCAGAGCTATCCCAGTGTGGTGCCGAGCGGCGGGGGTGGAGCAATCATCGTGTGGCAGAGCACCAATACCGTGACGACGTTCGATGCCGTCTATGCGCAGAGATTCGATGCCGGCGGCGGCGTGCTCTGGGACCCCGCAGGGATCATCGTGTGCTCGTCTTGGGACAACGCCAGTTATCCACGCGCGGTCACTGACGGAGCCGATGGGGCGATCGTCGCGTGGTATGACTTCCGCAGCAGCGGCGAGCCCGACGTGTACGTCCAGCGGATCGATGCGACGGGCAACACCGATTTGTGGGGGAGCTGTGGCGTGAAGGCGTTCTCAACCGGGGGCGAGAGTGAAATCGAAATGATTCCGGACGGGGATGGAGGCGCGATTCTCGCTCTGGATGCTTACTATGATGAGGCCTTTGAT
This sequence comes from Candidatus Krumholzibacteriia bacterium, assembly GCA_041742575.1. Classification (GTDB taxonomy): domain Bacteria; phylum Krumholzibacteriota; class Krumholzibacteriia; order WVZY01; family JAKEHA01; genus JBGSIK01. The sequence goes on along the minus strand of JBGSIK010000472.1, from coordinate 13,528 downwards.
TGCCATATCTACGCGCAACGAGTCGATGCGAGCGGAAATGTCTGTTGGATACCGCCACGCGGCACCGGCGTGTGCACGACGATGGGCGCTCAGGTGAGTCCCTCGATTGCCGGGGACGGCTTCGGTGGAGCGATCATATCGTGGGAGGGCACGTTCGACGATGACAGGGACGTGTACGCCCAACGGGTCGCTGCCGACGGCCTTTGGGGAACGCCGGAGCCTTGGATTGCGTCGTGTGGAGATCTCCCCGGCGACCAGGGCGGCTGGGTGAGGATCGGCGTGCAAGCATCGTCGCACGACATCGCGGAGGAGAGAGACTATCCGATCGCGGGTTACAATGTCTGGCGGGCCAAAACCCAGCTCGACCCGGCGGCGGCCGCGGCTGACCACGCGGCTAATGGCGTGGCGCCAGCGGATCCCGCGGCCGGCCGAACGGCACTCGCCACTGAACGTGCGAGACTGCTCGAGCTCTTTGCCGATCCCGCGAAACTCAGCGGCGTGACACTCAACCGCGAGCAGGCGCTCCTCCTCGGATTTCCAGGTGGAGAGTGGGAATCGGTCGCCTTCCAATACGCCACCCAGGACACCCTTTACGATATCGACGCCCCCACGAGAAACGATTCGACGGAGGCGGGAAACGCGCGGGAGATATTCATTGTCACCGCGCATACGACCACGCCCAGCGTCTTCGTGTTCTCGCAACCAGACACAGCCTGGTCGGTGGACAACATTGCGCCCGGTATGACGGCGGGCTTTTCCGGAATAGAGAACGTGCCGCCGCCCGCGCTCACGCTCTCCTGGAGTCGGAATGACGTTTCTGACCTGTGGAAATACGACATCCACCGTAGCGTAACTGAGATGTTCAAACCCCACGAGTCCAATCGGATCGGAACCACCGAAGAGACGACGTTTTTCGACGGGAGCTGGACGCACGGGGACGCCTACTACTACAAGCTCGTTGCGGTGGACCGCCACGGGAACAGAGGAATCGCCGCACTCCTGAGACCCGAGGATGTGCAGTCTGGAACTATGTTGCAGAGCTTTTCGGCTGCGTTCGCAGGTTCGGTCGTGGAGATCACGTGGACGCTCTCGGAGATCGACGAGAGCGCGACGTTTCGTGTGCTCCGCGCGACCGGCGCCGGCGCGTTTGCCGATCTCCCCTCGGTAGAGATCGTGCGGGACGGGCTCACGTTCTCCATGAGCGACAGGAGCTGCGAGCCGCGGACGACGTACCGGTATCGCGTAGATGTTGTTGATGCGGACGGATCGAGAACGCTCTTCGAGACGCAGGCGATCTCGACTCCGGCGATGGCGCTGACGTTACACCAGAACCACCCCAACCCGTTCAACCCGACGACGACGATCGGCTACTACCTGCCGGACGACACGGCGGTGACGCTGGAGGTGTACGACTCGTCGGGGAGGCTGGTGACGCGGCTCTACGATGAGGCGAAGCAGGCGAGGGGGCCGCACTCGGTGGAGTGGCACGGTCTCGATGCGAGCGGGCGGTTGGTGAGTTCCGGCGTGTACTTCTATCGTCTGACGATCGGGAAGGAGACGATCTCCAAGAAGATGGTGCTCCTGCGCTGAGGAGACTGTCCTACTGTTGCCCGATAAAACTAATAAACTCGTCCACGAGCCGCGGTTCAAACTGGGAGCCTGAACATTTTCTCAATTCTTTGATTGCCTGTTTCTTGCCCATGCCCTTGCGATAGGGCCTGGTGTTGGTCATCGCATCGTAGGCGTCCATTATTGAGAATATCCTGCATTCCAAGGGTATCTGTTCGCCTTCCAGCCCTGCGGTATACCCCTTGCCGTCCCAGAATTCATGGTGGTGAAGGACGAGATCGGCTACGTGAAACAACTCTTTGGAACGGCTTGCCAGAACGTGCCCGATTTGAGCGTGTTCCTTCATTTTTCGCTGTTCTTCTTCAGAGAGTTTCCTGGGTTTGAACAGGATTTTGTCGGGAATACCCACCTTCCCGATGTCGTGCACCTTGGCCAAGAGAATCAGGTTCTTCCTCGTGTCGTCCGGGAGGTTCAACCTGCGAGCCATGAGGTCCGCCATTGTCGAACGTCTGTCCGCATGCCCCTGTGCCACAAAATCCCTTTCTGACAACGCCGCCAAAAGCATGTCTATGACCTTGCTCTTTTGACTGTTGGCCTGAATGAGTTTGTACTGGTACATGTTCTCATCCGCTCTTTGATAAATGTCATAGATGGTCCCTCCTTCGACGTCTCGAGATGTGGCCACACCTACAGACATGTTCAGTGGAACACCCGGGGCCTCACGATTATATGCGCCGACATGTCTCGAGATCCTTGCTTTCCTTGCTTGCGCGGCTCTCTGATCGACACCCGGAAGTATCGCGCAGAATTCATCCCCACCAATCCTCGCTATCACATCCACCTCCCTAAAACACGCTGATATGATCTTTGCGGCCGATATCAGCAGGTCGTCACCGACTTTATGCCCAAGCGTGTCATTTATTATCTTCAGTCCATCTATATCGATACAAATAATGCTTACCGGCGCCGAGCGAGCGAGGTCTTTGCCCAGGTGCGCCATCTGCTCTGAAAAATAGTCCCGGTTGTAAAGGCCCGTCAGACCGTCGTGAAAGCTCTTATATTCAAAGCGCTCTTTGCTTTCCTGCAACGCCTTCTGCATCTTCTTTCGTTCGGTGATGTCCTCGATGGCAAGAAGAATCGCCTCGGTCTTATGGGCTTCTCCGTATACCTTTCTGGCGTTCAAGAGCACCGTCCGCCGCCCTATAGCAGGAAAATCGCACTCCACTTCGAAGTCATCGAAAGCGGCGCTCTTGTCCGGAATTTCCGCCAGCAGACCCCGAAGCTCGGGGATATCCCACTGTCGGCTGCCAAGCTGATAGATGGGTTGCCCTTCAGTCTCTTCGGGCGTCACCTTGAACACCTTGTAGAAAGAACGATTGGCCGAGATTACCTTCAAATCAGCACTCAAGACCAGCAGGGGTTCACGTATGGTGCTCACAATACCCTCGGCGAATTCACGTGCCTCTTTCGCGGCGCGCTCAGCAGCCTTGCGCCCGGTGATGTCCCGAATGTTGCACTGAATCACTTTCTTATGGTCAATCATGTACACGTTGCTGACAAACTCGACCTCGATCAACCGGCCGTCTCTGGTCTCGAGCGGCAAGTCTTCGTAACGGATATACTCTACGCTCTGCAGCTCCTGAAACGCTTTCTTGCAGGCCTTGGAGTCTTTCATCGGACCAATCTGCCACAGTTTCTTCCCCACCAGGGTCTCACGAGGGTAACCCAACATGCTCTCCAGGAACGGGTTGATGTCGTCTATCGTTCCCGATTCCGCGTCGAGAATGATTATTCCGTCTTTGGCGGTTTCAAAAAGCCTGCGGTAACGAAGTTCAGAAACCTCCAACGCCTCCGCCGCTTTGTTGCGCTCCGAAATGTCCTCGAATATTCCCTGAACTGCTGGTTTCCCTTCCACCAAGGTCATACCCACACAAATGTGCACGGGCTTTACCGTTCCTGAACCAGTTATCACTTCCGCGTCCAGATCAAAAGCGCCATCCTGTTCTGCATGGGTGTTCAACATATCGGCGTAGTAGTCGGCTTTCTCCGGCGGATGGAGCGTCCTCTGGTGGGATCCTATTATTTCACTCCTTTTCCTCTCCAGGAGCGCTTCCGCGTTCTTGTTGCAGTTTACGATCAACCCTGTTTCGGGATCCGCCCAGAAGATCGCGTAGTCGGCATTCCGAATCGAATCGCGTTTTACCATGGTTATCAGCTGCCCGTACCGATTATTGACGGGTTCTTTTGAGCCGTCATTGTTTAGCCTTTTTTGTGAACTAGTCCAATTCCTCGTGGTTCGTGAGTCTCTCTCTACACCACTCGATGACCTTATGACGCCGTCACGGACCTGCTGTCAAGAGCAAATAGCGGGGCGAAGGCACTGCCTGACGAGGGCCCGCATGACCCGTATTGACGGCGTTTACGGGTTGCCCTACTATACGTGTAATGCGCAAACGTATGACAGCTCTTCTCGCGATAATTGGCGTCTCTCTGATCATGGCCTCACCTCGGGCACCGGCCCAGGTGCCCGTTGCCGTGCAGCGCGTCGATAGCCTGTTGGAAACGATCCGGCAGAAACACAGCCTGCCCGCGTTGGCGGGCGCCATCGTGACCAGCAAAGGGCCTACGGCGATCGGCGCGGTAGGCGTGCGAAAGGCCGGAACCGAGGTGCCCGCCACCGTGGATGACCAGTGGCATCTGGGCTCCGACACAAAAGCGATGACCGCGACGATGATCGCCACACTGGTTGAACAGGAGAAGCTCTCGTGGGAGACTACTATTGAGCAGGTGTTCCCAGAAATTGCTGCCACTCTCCCGCCGGATTTGCGTCGGGCGACCATCTTGCATCTCCTCTCGCACCGCGCGGGTCTTCCTGCAGATACCGACTGGCGCGCTCTTTCTCTTTCGGGATCATTGGCAGAACAACGTCAAGCTGCGTTGAAGTCCGCGGCTTCAATCAAGTTCGAATCCGAACCCGGCACCACGTTCGCCTATTCGAATTGGGGATACGTCATCGCTGGCGCGATGCTCGAGAAGATAGCCAATGCAACGTGGGAAAAGCTCATGGACGAGTATCTGTTCAAGCCCCAGGAAATGAAAAGCGCCGGTTTCGGCGGCATCGGCACGCCGGGCAAGATCGATCAACCTTGGCCGCATGGCGCAGATGGCAAGCCTGTCTTCGCCAACGGGCCCACCGTGGACAACCCGCCCGTTATCGGGCCCGCGGGCGCCGTTCATTGTTCCCTCTCGGACTGGGCGAGATTCATCGCCGACCAGCTACGCGGCGCACGGGGAGAACATGCGCTCCTCAAACCCGAGACCTACAAGACTCTCCACACACCGCCCTTCGGAGGCGAGTACGCGCTCGGATGGATCGTCACAGAGCGCGACTGGGGAGGCGGGGCCGTATTGACTCATGCGGGCAGCAATACCATGAATTTCGCTGTTGTGTGGATGGCGCCCCAGCGCGACTTTGCTGTATTGGTGTGCACGAATCAGGGCGGGCCAGTCGCAGCACAAGCGTGCGATGAAGCGGCATCAGCTCTCGTTCGCCTACACTTGAATTTGTAAAGAAACCGCGTGTTCCGGCCCCTGTGTGGGCCAGAACGTTGGAGGCCTTCGCCTGGGCCCCGGGTCGTCGGGCGTTGGCCTGCCAACTGGAAACGCGCACGGCCACGGTTCCGTGATCTTCGGACACCGATTACTTGACGCGCCGCGCCGAAGGTACTAAATTCCCTTTGTTCCCCCCACCTGCGCTTCGACCCACCGAACCTGGAGGTCTTGCGATGAGACCCATGGTTGTTTTCCTTCTCGTGTTGGTCTTCGGCGCCGTCCCCACCCATGCCGAGTGGACCTGGCTCTATCCCCAACCACAAGGACACACCCTCTACGACGTCGAGTTCCTCGAGGACGACACCGCGATCGCCGTCGGTGACGCCGGCACTGTGCTCGTGACGCACGACACGGGCCTTACGTGGTCGGTTTCCGCGAAGACGAACGGGTTTGCTGGGGCGTTACGCAAGGTCGCTCGTCTGGACCAGTGGACCGCGATCGCGGTCGGCGACGGCGGCGTGATGCTCAAGACGACCGATGCGGGGGCGACTTGGGGTCCGCTCGGGAGCGGGACGACGGCCGATCTTGAAGACGTCGATTTCGTGGGGGAGCTCGGGATAGCGGTGGGCGGCGGTCAGATGATTCGGTCGACTAACGGCGGGGAAACCTGGACGCCGATCTCGAGCGGCTACATGTTTCACGGCGTGCACGTGGTTACCTCATTCGTGGTCGTGGCGGTTGGGGACTCGAGCTTCGCCCGTAGCCTGGACGGTGGATCAACCTGGAGTCACACGTCGTTCCCGGCTAACGGAGGGCGTGTTTCGTTCTCGGACTCCTTTCATGGGGCGGCATCAACCACAAACTCGCACTACATCTACACGACCTCTAATGGCGGACAGAGCTGGACCGCACGCGACCTTGACGTTGGATATTACGAGCCATCGACGAAAGCAACCGACCTCGAGATGGTGGATCCGCAAACGATTCTGGCATCGGGATCGACCGCCTCATATGACAACTACAATCACTCGTCGCGCTATGGAATTTTGTTCTGGTTCAGCAACGGTGGGGTCAGTTGGCACATTGAGTGGGCGTCTCGCGCGCTCCGTGGAATCGCGGTGAACGGTCAGGGTCAGGCCCTCCTCGTCGGAGATGGTGGCTTGGTGTACCGATGGGCAGGGCGTGACACGTGGGAGCGGACCGGCGGCAATTCGAGCGACGACGTCCTGCCAAATCGAGGGCGCGTGGCCTTTCGAAGCGAATCCGCAGGGATGGCGATGGGGGGAACGTGGCGGAGTGTCATCACACCTATACCTAGGCCCCTCTACCGCCTGGTCGCGTACAGCGTCATCGCGCGAACGTCCAATGCTGGCGCCGATTGGGACTTGTCCGCCACCCGCTCGGCCACCACCAACGGGACGATCCATGATGTGACGTACGCACCAGGGACAACGATCGCGTACGGGGCCGCGCAGACCACGCTGTCCGGGGGCGATGACTTGGGGGAATGGGTGATATACTCCCGCGTTGCCAAGTCAACTGATGATGGCGCGACGTGGACGGATATCTGGTTCAGTTACACGACGCCGCCGGTCCTGAGCATCGACTTTTCGTCACCTGCCCGCGGTGTGGCCGTTGGCCGGCGCGGCGCCTTCGCAGTGATCGACAATGATGTCGTGACTCCTGGCTTCATCGATGGCGGCGGAGATCTTCAAGGTGTCGCTTTCGCTGATGAGCTGGTGGCGGTGGCCGTCGGTTCCAGCGGATTATTTCGCTCGGAAGACGGCGGCACGAACTGGGGGTCCGTGCCGGCACCGACCGGTGTCGGAAACGCCATCGATTTCGCCTCGCCGTCGGCCGGCGTCGCGGTCGGAAACGCCGGATTGATGATCCGGACCGACGATGGCGGCCTCACCTGGAACACCGTCTCCGTCCCAACGATCCAAGATCTCTACGCGGTATCGTTCGCGACGGCCACGTACGGACTCGCGGTCGGTAACGGCGGCACTGTGATCGAGACCACCGATGCTGGGCTCACGTGGAGTGCGGTCGAAAGCCCAACCGCAATAGCGCTCACGGATGTCGTGTGTCTCTCGCCGGGTCATGCGTATGTCGTCGGGCCAGATCTCAACGTTTTCGGATACGGGCCCGTACCCCCTTCGACACTCATCGCCTCGTTCGACCTGACCGCGGAGCCCTTTGCTGCGCTTCTCCGCTGGTCTGTCAGCGAGGATGCCAGGCTCTCTCATTTTGTCATTCGCCGCCGCGACGGCGATGCCGCCGTTGAGCGGACGATCGCCGCCGGTCTTCCCGCTGCCGCTCGTTCCTTCCGGGACCAGGGCCTGGTCCCGGGGCGAACGTACGAGTACCGCCTTTTTGCTGTCGATCACGACGGTCCGACGACGACGACCGCTCATTTCTCGGTGACGATTCCTGATGCAGTAGTGCGGCTTCTCCCCAACCACCCGAATCCCTTCAATCCCTCGACGACGATCCCGTTTATGATCCCGCAACGGACGCGCGTGAGGCTTTCGGTCTACGACGTCGCGGGGCGCCATGTCGTCACACTCCTCGATGAGATTCGGGACGCGGGGGTGCATTCCGTCCAGTGGAACGGGCTGAATGCTGAGGGCGGCGCGGTGGCAAGCGGGGTTTATGTGAGCCGGTTGGATGCGGGCGGGCACCGGGCGATGTGCAAGATGGTTCTCCTGCGCTAGTTCCAGTCTCTTTCGAGAAGCATGAGTTGCAAAAGCCTGGAGGCGAGGGTCGCGGAGGGTGCAGGGGACCCTGCATCGCGGACACTGATCAGTTGACGCCGGGCACCGAAAGTGATAAAATTCCCCCGTTCCCCGAGCTGCGCTTCGACCAACCGAACCTGGAGGTCTTGCCATGAGACCCACGGTTGTTTTCCTTCTTGTGTTGGTTTTCGGCGCGGTGCCCACCCACGCCGAATGGACCTGGCTCCATCCCCAACCACAAGGACATGCCCTTTACGATGTCGAGTTCCTGGATGACGACACCGCGATCGCCGTCGGCGACGTCGGCACCGTGCTCGTGACGCACGATACCGGCCTCACGTGGTCCGTTTCCGTGAAGACGAACGGAATTGCTGGGGCGTTACGCAAGGTCGCTCGCCTGGACGAGTGGACTGCGATCACGGTCGGCGACGGCGGCACTATGCTCAAAACGACCGATGCGGGGGCGACATGGTGGCCGCTCACGAGCGGCACGACGGCGAATTTTGAAGACGTGGATTTCTCCGGGCAGCTCGGCATGGCGGTAGGGGGCGGCATGATTCGGTCCACTGACGGCGGGCAAACGTGGGCGCCGATCACGGCCGACTGTTCTGCGTTATTTGCGGGCGTGGACGTCGTCACCGCTTGGTTCGCGGTCGCAGTGGGGCCATGCGGTTTTTATCGCAGCATGGATGCCGGGCAAACGTGGAGCGAATCGTCCTCGATCGGCGATGACGGATCGCGCGTATCGTTCTCGGATTCACTTCACGGTGCGGCGTCGTTCATGACCGCTGTCTATACCACCTCAGACGCCGGACAGACCTGGAAGTGGCGCCCGCTTGACACTGGATGGGGGGACCAGGAGACGGAAGCGACCGACTTCGAGATGATGGATCCGCAGACGATTCTGCTATCGACGTCGACTACCCATTATGACCCCTCCGGTGCCTACTCGTCCTTTGGCAATTTGTTCCAGTCCACCAACAATGGGCGCAGCTGGCACGTCGAGGAGGCGTATCGCGTGCTCCGCGGAATTGCGGTGAATAGTCAGGGTCATGCCCTCCTGGTCGGTGATGGTGGCGTGGTGCACCGATGGATGCCGCCCAGCACATGGGAACAGACGGGAGGTTGGCCGTACTCTGGCGAATGGGCGAATCCCGGTCGCGTTGCGTTCCGAAGCGCATCCGTGGGGATGGCCGTCGCAGGAGACACCTGGGATCCGTACTATCGCGAGAGCACGTGCAGCGTGATCATTCGGACGTTCGATTCCGGCGGCAACTGGGCCGTGTCGACCTACGGCTGGTCGGACTCCCGGAAGATCAACGATGTGACGTATCCACCGGGCTCACTGATCGCGTACGCGGCCGCGCAGACCGCGGCTCCCTCGAGCGGCGGGGGGCCTCTGGTGACGTCCCGGGTCACCAAATCAACCGATGATGGTGCGACCTGGACGGACATTTGGGCGAGTTCCACAACGCCGGCGGTCGTGGGCATCGACTTCTCGTCACCCACACACGGCGTCGCCGTTGGCGGTAGTGGCACGTTCGTGGTGATCGACCATGACGTCGTGACGCCCGGCGTGATTCCCGATGGCGGCACACTTCAAGGCGTCGCCTTCGCCGATGCGCTGGTCGCGGTGGCGGTTGGGACCGGCGGCGTCTTTCGCTCGGAAGACAGCGGCACGTCGTGGAACCCCGTGACGGCGCCCACGGGTGCGAGGAACGCCACCGACTTCGCCTCGCCGTCCGTGGGCGTCGCAGTTGGAAACGCGGGCGTGATGATCCGAACCGATGACGGCGGCCTCACCTGGAACACGGTCTCCGTCCCGACCACACAGAATTTATACGCCGTGTCTTTCGCGACGGCCTCTTACGGGCTCGTGGTTGGAAACGGCGGGACCGTGCTCGAAACCACCAACGCGGGGCTCACATGGAGCACGATCGAAAGCCCGACCGCAATGGCGCTCACCGATGTCATCTGTCTCTCGCCGGGTCACGCGGTTGTCGTCGGGCCTGATCTCAACGTCTTTGGGTGCGGGCACGCACCCGTTTCCACGCTCATCGCCTCTTTCGAAGCTGCCGCGGAGCCGTTTGCTGCGCTCCTCCGCTGGACTGTCGGCGAGGATGCGAACCTCTCTTATTTTGTCATCCGCCGGCGCGACGGTGTTGGGACCATTGAGCGGACTATCGCCTCGAGTATCCCTGCCGCCTCGCGTACTTTCCGAGACCGTGACCTGGTCCCCGGGCAAGCGTACGAATACCGTCTTCTCGCCGTCGATCTAGACGGTTCGACGACGGCGTCCGCTCCTCTCTCGGTCACGATTCCCGGCGCAGTAATGCAGCTTCTTCCCAACCATCCGAACCCCTTCAATCCGTCGACGACGATCCGGTTTGTGATCCCGGAACGGGCGCGCGTACGGCTTGCCGTTTACGACATCGCTGGGCGCCACGTCGTCACACTCCTCGATGACATTCGGGACGCGGGGGTGCATTCCGTCCAGTGGAACGGGCTGGATGCTGAGGGCGGCGCGGTGGCAAGCGGGGTTTACGTCAGCCGATTGGATGCGGGCGCGCGCCGAGCTGCACGGAAGATGGTCCTGCTCCGACAAGGAAATGGCTGGGGGTTAAGAGTCAGTCGTCCGTGAAGCAGCCCGCGGCCCGCAACGCGTGGTTCGGCCGCACGTCTAGAGTCCGCCGACAGTCGACGCTAGAGTTCGTCTTGACGACGTTTACAGCGTCGGTTACGCTTGAATCCGAATTCCAAACATCGGCCCCGGGAGGAGTCACGTGGGGAGCGAACCGCATTTAGCGCGCCGACACCACGCGCAAGCCCGGTGCCGACCTTTGTGGTGCTGCTTTGCATCAACCGACGACATCGTAACTGGTGTTTCGACAAATGCGACAGAGTTATATCCGCATTAGCTGAAACTTGCTCGCAAATACGGCGGCGACGCAATTTGGAAAGCAGAATCTGGAATATCACGTTGGGTTTGGGCGGGGTATTTGTCGATTCGGCATCATCGCTACATCGCGGACGATGCTGAGATATTTTGACCTCGTCGGAATCAAGGTGACTCCGCGTCCAGCGAAGCGAATGTCCCATGGACTGGTGGCTGGAGTATCAACAGCTGATCGAAGTGCTCGACATGGATCTTCAGGTCGCCGAGGATCGCCTGCGCGCCGACGACACGCAGACCAACCGCAGGCAGCTCGTTCGCACGTTGCTGACTCTAGTGGAAGTTTTATTCAATCGTTTCCGAACCATAACCGCAGAGATGATGGCCGCGAAGGGATCCATCTCGGGCCGGATTGACTTCCATGAATTGTACCCGTTAATGGACGAAAGCGCTGAGGTTCAATCGAATGGACGCACTCGTTTGGTACCCCAGCGAATCCCCTTGCTCAATCACATTGCTTTTGCCATTCGAGTCCACGCAAAACACAAGAGATTGGATCCCCGACACTTTCTCGGGCAGAACGGATGGTCGCAACTCCAGAAGGCCGTTCGTGTCCGTCATCGACTAACGCATCCGAAGGCAGTGCATGAACTTGAGGTAACAGATCAAGATTTGGAGGTCGTGCGGGACGGTGTGGAGTGGTTTCGGCATAGTCTTCAGGAGCTTTATCAAGTTATACTCAAATCCGATCCGGCAAAACCGTGGGAGTGAAACCGAGCAGGCTTCGGATGTGGCGTCAGGGAGAGCGCTCGACGTTACCCACTAAGGAGAGGCGTGCTTGCCCATGAGGAGCGGGACGCCTGGGTCCCACTTGATGTGACGGACGAAGGGATTGTCCTGGGCGAGAGCTTCAAGCTACCGTCCGGCTTCGAAGTTGTTGCAGGGGAGATCCTAGATTTTGCAGCGACCGTTCAGCTTGGTCGGCCAGAGGGCTGCTGCAACGGCACATCGCGGAAGGTGAAGAGCAGAGGCGGACTGTTTGACGTTCAGCGTACAGGTGGTCGCCGCCGCAGCGTAGCCAGTTACAGTTTTTTGCCGTCGTTCTCTTGTTGCGCACGCCCCTTTCGGGGCTCGTTCGTCCTGCTCCGCAGAATGAATTACAAGGATTTCGCGTCGGATTTTGACCAACCGCTTCGGGCAGTTCGCCGGGAGGTTCAGGTTGAGCTCCAGCAAGGCGCTCCTGCTGCCGACACGTTTAACGCCAGATTAGCCGAAGTCTCGCCGCGATCAGCCGTGATTGAAGCTCGGCGTCAGATTGAGGAAGCTCTCATGCGAGCCGCAAAACACCGTAACCTCGATTTCATTGGGCGTGATGCCGGGCCTTCCCTTCCGCCAATCCGTGTGTTGCAGAGAGCCGAGAACGTCGATGCGGGCACGATCGGCATCCTTCACCAGCTCAGGACGCTTCGAAACAACGCCGCGCACAATACAGACTTTGCCGTGAGCCGAAACTCCGCCGCCGAGTACGCTGGGGTAGCCAGCACTGTCGTCGACCATCTGGACTCAATACAAGACGCGGTCTAACGGCCCGCCAGTCACCGACGGCGGCAGCCACACAACAAGCAGCAGCCGAAAGAGACTTACGTTTCGACGGAGGAATCACCTATGACAAAGGATCCCAGCGAAGCAAGTCGCGATGACTGGCCCGAGATCTCCCTGGGTATTTCAAAGTCGTTGGAAGATGATCGAATACGCTTCTTCGAAAGTTGCCTTGAACGCATTGAGAAATCTGACAGCAGCAAGGTCGTCAACAGGTCTCTTGCGGGATCGGCCGATCTCGCATTGAAGGGCTACCAGCTTGGCATCGTGCCGGCATTCCTTGAGTACAAGCAACTCCTTCGCGAAGAAGATGCACAACAGTTTGCTACATTGCTTTACGCACAAGTGTGTGGCACCAAAATCGAAGAATGCCTGGAGTATTTGCATCGTTACTACATGGAGAAACGCGACGGTGCGATCCGTCTCGTAAGCGATGTGATTCGATACATCACAAATAGCGAGGACGTGGATTCCACGATAGCGATGGGCCTTCTAGTATCCGAGTTTATGTTATCTGCAAACGCACAGATCTGGGTTGCAGTCCATTTCCGGGACGAGATCCTTGCGAAACAGCTCATGGATGGCACGAAGCGAGCGCTTGAAGAGATGGCGCGACGCTTCCGGTAGGTTTTGATGTCGTGCTTCCCGCCCATGTCGAACGTCATGACTCGGTTGTTGACCGCCATGGCCGATGCATCAGCGGTGCCCGAGAGGCTCTTCAGCGTACCGAATGAACACAGGAGGGATTGGATGCAGGTTCTCAAGTGTCCGAACTGCGGAAACGTCGGCGAGGCTACGATCGACGCAGGCGGCGCGTTCGAGGTTCGAGGTCAGTTCGAGGGTCGAGCGATACGAAAATGTAGGAGCTGTAGGGCGGGGATGGCAATTGGGCCGTTTTCCGGCGGGCTGTTTGGAAAACCCAAACTGATTCCCAAGGAAATCTGGCAAAAGATGGAGCAAGTATGGGGGGAACGATTTGGGGATGACTGAGAACGCTCCGAGAAGCGTTGACCTACCGTCCGGTCGATCACTGTCCTGATTTGTGGACGGCCGCGCGTGACATGAAGCAGGATATATTCATAAGCTGTAATGCCTTGCGTGACTGTGTGCCAAACGCAGCTCTGGCGAAATATCGCGGCAGCCCGAACGTGGCGCGGGCCGCATGTACAGTTGTGAT
>JBGSIK010000471.1:0-3064 GCA_041742575.1 Candidatus Krumholzibacteriia bacterium | reverse complement strand
GACTATGGTCCCGGAGCGGGGTACGGTGTTTCGGTGGAATTCGCCCGCAAAGGGCGGACAATCCTGGGCGTTTCCCACAACGGTTACTGGATCCACTCCGTCAACGGCACGAACTCAGACCATTACAGCAACGTCTCGCGGTTCAGACTGGACCTGCCGGCCAAGCATTTCTTCTCCGCCGGCCTCGAATATACCCTCTTCCATTCGGAGCGCATCTACGCCGACTACGATGACGTGAGCACGCGCAACCCGGAGCTGAAGCTGTACCTCTTGTGGTTCGTGGATTGAGGTTCCGTTTAGTGCCATGCGACCGCGCGTCCTCGCAACAACGCTCGTCGAAGCGATAGCTTTTCTGTCGATCCTTGCCGTCGGCAGCGGCTGCAGCAGCACGATTGCCGGCGGCGCGCCGGCGTTTTTTCCCGACCCGCCCGACAACTCGATCACGTTCTGGGGGCACGCGTGCGTCTACATCGACGTGGGCGGATTCGGTATCGTCACCGACCCTGCATTTCAGGAAACGGCCCACATCCGCCGGCGCAGAATACCGGCTCCACCGCCGTCGTCTTATGAACACGCCGGTGTCATTCTGATTTCGCATGCGCATAGCGACCACCTGAGCGTCGAGACGATCGAGACTTTCCCCGAATCGACGGTCGTTTTGTGTCCCGCTCCGTCGGCGGATTACCTCCGAGACCTCGGCCGGGAGGTGAGAGTGATGAAGCCGGGCGACGAATACCGCTACCCGGGCGGCAGGATCGTCGCGGTGGCCGCCCTTCACGCCGGTTCCCGGTTCGGGATCACCAACGAAGCCGACGGCCGCGCGCTGGGGTATGTGGTGTACACGCCGGAATCGGTCATCTACTACAGCGGCGACACGAACTACTTCCGGGGATTCGAAGAGGTCGGCGAAAAACATCGGCCCGACATTGCCATCCTCAACATCAACGGCCATCTGCACAGCGGCGACGCCATTTCGGCGGCGTTCGCTACGCGGGCCCGCACAGTGATCCCGATACATTTCGGAGCGTTTGGCTACCTCTGGGGCGGAGTGCAGGAGGTACCACGGAATTACGACGAGATAGAGACGGTTCTCGAGCCCGTGCTTTTATTGCTGAAACCGGGAGAGAGTGTGCCGTTGTCCGGGCGCCGTAGCGCGTCGGGTGGGGGTGACTCGCCCTGATGCTCTGATCGGACCCCGAGGCTTCTTTTTTGCGGCTGAGATCGGCGACCTTCCGGTTATTATTCTAAAGAGTTGTACTGATGAGTTGCGGCTTTCTTTGGAGGAGACAGAGACATGATTCACGCCTACGCTGCCCATGATCCCGGGGGAAAACTCGGGCCTTTCGAATTTGTGTCCGAAGCTTTGGGCCCCGACCAAGTGGATATCGAAGTTGCCTACTGCGGCATCTGTTACTCCGACCTGTCCATGCTCCGCAATCACTGGCAGATGACCACGTATCCGTTCGTGCCGGGACACGAGGTGACCGGCACGATCGCGGCGACGGGGCAGAACGTGACCCATCTGCATGTGGGGCAGAATGTGGGCCTGGGGTGGTTTTCGGGGAGCTGCATGACGTGCCCGCAATGCATGTCGGGGGATCACAACCTGTGCGCGAAAGCCGAGCAGACCGTAGTGGGTCGCTTCGGCGGCTTTGCCGAAAAGGTGCGTTGTCATGCCGCGTGGGCGATTCCGCTGCACGACGAACTGGACATGGCGAAGGCCGGGCCCCTGTTTTGCGGCGGGGTCACTGTTTTCACTCCCATTGTGCAGTTCGGCGTCAAGCCCACGGACCGCGTGGGCGTCATCGGAATAGGTGGCCTCGGGCACCTGGCGCTCCAGTTCTTGAACAAGTGGGGGTGCGAGGTAGTGGCCTTCACGTCGAGTGATTCGAAAGCGGATGAGGCCCGGCGCATGGGCGCGCACCGAGTCGTGAACTCACTGAGCGTAGACGAACTCAGTAAGCTGGCGGGATCCTTTGATTTCCTTCTTTGCACCGTGAATGCGCGCCTGAACTGGGACGCTTATGTGGCCATGCTTGCGCCGAAGGGGCGGTTGCACGTGGTGGGCGCGGTTCCGGAACCGATTCCAGTGAGCGTGTTCGCGCTTTTGACGGGGCAGAGATCGATCTCGTCCTCGCCCGTGGGCAGCCCGGAGACAACGGCAAAGATGCTCGAGTTCTGCGCGCGCCACGCCATTGCTCCCGTGACCGAGGTGTTCCCGATGTCGAAGGTCAATGAGGCCGTGGCGCATCTGGAGTCCGGGAAAGCCAGGTACCGTGTCGTACTGAAGAACGATTTTTAGAAGTCTGCCCCAAAGTGATCGATCCGGTGTTCCCCGGACCGGTTCAGGCGGATCAATCTCGTGAGAGAACGGGAGCAGTTGAACGCGTCTTCCGGCCGTGGTACGATCTCCTCGCGCCTGGGGGGCGGAACCACCACTCTGCTTGCACTCCGCTTTTCTGCCCCCTATCGAATGGGAATTGAACGAGCGGTCCTAGCGCACCGCGATCCACTCATACACTTCAAGGAGGTAGGACCGTGCGACGTCTTCTTGGGCTACCTGTTCTATTGTTGGTGCTGTTGGCCCTGAGCGGATGCAGTGATGACGACGGCGTGGGACCCAACGGCGGGGGCTCTGGCGCGAATTTCTGGCAAGCCGCCGCCGGCCCGACGGGGGGAAACGTAAACGCCCTCGCCTTTGCCTCGGGTGGGACAGTATTTGCAGGCACCAACGGCGGCGGGGTTTTTCGGTCGACGAACAACGGGGATAGTTGGACGGCGGTCAATAGAGGGCTGGTCGACATGGTAGTCTGGTCGCTTCTCGCGCTCCCGAACGGATACGTTTTCGCGGGGACTGAAGAGGGTATCTGCCGTTCAGACAACAATGGAGGAATGTGGACGCCCGTGAACAACGGTCTGGAGTGGTCCCGCTCGATACACGCCCTGGCGGCGAACTCGAGTAGGCACCTTTTCGCGGGGAACTACTACAACATGGGCGTGTACCGGTCCACAGACAACGGCGACAGCTGGACGGCCGTGAACACAGGACTCACCAATCGTTATG
>JBGSIK010000470.1:0-9947 GCA_041742575.1 Candidatus Krumholzibacteriia bacterium | reverse complement strand
TCCTGGAGTAAGGCTACCCGTTTCTGGAACGACAGCTGCGGGGGATCACTCCTTCACCGGTGGAAATCATGGGAAAGATGAGCGGCCACGTGGCACCCGAGGGCGAGCTCGACCCGGACATCGTCCGCGCCGCGCTTAAGCTCGAGCCGCGCAGGGGGACGGAGCTGGCCGGCATCACGCTCCCGAAACGGCCGCCGCAGCTGTGCTCGGGGTGCCCTCACGCCGATGCCTACAACGCCATCAAGGAAGCGCTTTCCGAGTATGACGAGACGGTGGTCACGTCGGATATCGGTTGCTACACGCTGGGGGCGTTGCCCCCCTATTCCGCCATCGAAACCTGCGTGTGCATGGGAGCGTCGATCGGCATCGCCCGAGGCGCGGCGGCGGCAGGACTCCGGCCGGTGCTGGCGGTCATCGGCGACAGCACGTTCCTCCACTCCGGTGTCACACCGCTCATGGACTGCGCGGCCGAAAACGCCGACATGACCCTGATCATACTGGACAACGAAGCGGTCGCAATGACGGGCGGACAGCAGCCGCTGCTCCCGAGCCGGAAATTGCGCGACATCTGCCTCGGTGTCGGAGTGGACCCCGCCCACATGCACGTCGTGGAGGTGCACCCGCGGAAGAAGGACGAACTCGTGCACGTGCTCAAGCGGGAGATAGACCACCGCGGTTTCTCCGTGGTCATCGCACACCGGCCTTGTCTGGAGATGGCGAAAAAAATGAAGAAGGAGAAGAAGGACGCTCCATGAAATACGACATCATACTGGCCGGCGTCGGCGGTCAGGGTGTGCTTTCCCTTTCCGCCATCATCGCCTTCAGCGCGATGAAGGAGGGGTTGCATGCGAAACAGTCGGAAGTGCACGGCATGGCTCAACGGGGCGGTGCGGTGTCCGCGAACCTGCGACTGTCCGACAGTCCGATTGCGAGCGATCTCATCCCGCGCGGCACCGCGGCGATGATCCTCAGCATGGAACCGTTGGAGAGCCTGAGGTATCTCGAGTATCTCTCGCCCGATGGAACGCTGATTACGTCGACCGACCCGGTCGTGAACATCTCGGACTATCCTGACGTCGACGGCCTGTTCAAAAACATCAGCAGCCTCCCGCATGCGGTCTTGGTTGACAGCGTCCGGCTGGCAAAGCAGGCGGGATCAGCGCGCGCGTCCAACATGGTCATGGTCGGAGCGGCGTCGCACCTGCTCCCGATCGAAGTGGCCACGATGGAGCATTTCATCACCAATACGTTCAAACGAAAGGGTGACAACGTCGTCGAAGCGAACATCGCAGCGTTCCGCGCAGGTCGCGAGGCGTTCACCCGATACGAACACCCCCGCAAGTAAACAATGGGGATTGCGCGGGACCGCATAGAGCAGATCGTGGATGCGGCCCGGCGGGCCGGCCGCTCGGCGCTCTTGGAAACCGAAGGGATAGAGCTCCTGTCCGTTCTCGGTATCAAAACACCCCCTCACTTTTTCGTTCGCGCCCCTGAAGACGTTCGCAGTTCCGACCTCGACCGGCTCGCCGGCGAACGCGTGGTGGTCAAGGTCATCTCCGGGACCATCCTGCACAAGACCGAGCTCGGCGGCGTCGTGGTGGCCGCAAAGGAACAAGCTGCGGTCCGCCGCGTCATCGGGGAAATGAGGGACCGCCTGTCCGACCGCCAGCTGGAGGGTTTCACCATCCACCAGTTCGTCGCATTCGACCCTTCCCTCGGCGGCGAGCTGCTGCTGGGTTTCCGATGGACGGAAGACTTCGGGCCCGTCGTGGTATTCGGCGGTGGCGGGATCCACACCGAGCTGCTCGCGCGGCATTTCAAGCCGGGCCGGAACATCGCGGTGCTCTCGGCGCTGGTCCCGCCGTCCTTCGGCATCAGCTCTGTCCTGTCGCGCACCGCGGTGGCGCAGCTGGTATCGTGGCGCCTTCGCGGTCGCGAACCGCGGATACCGCTCCAGCGCCTTATCGAAGCGTGCCAGAAGGTGGGCGAACTCGCCGCTTCATTCTCTCCCGGCGCCTTCACCGATTTCGAGATCAATCCCCTCGTGGTCGCAGACGGCGAGTTGACCGCGCTCGACGTCCTCGCCAAGCTCGCGCCCGCGCGCGACCCGGCGCAGAGGCCGCCGAGACCTCTGGAGAAGATCCGGAACCTGCTGGAGCCGCGGAGCATTGCGGTCGTGGGCGTTTCGGAAACGAAGAAGAATGCCGGCCGCGTGATCCTCGAAAACTCGTTGCGGGAGGGTTTCGACGGAGACAACCTGTTCGTGGTCAAGCCCGAGTGCGGCGAAATCGAAGGCTGTCGCTGTTTCCCCGACATTCGTTCCCTACCCGGGAAGATCGACCTCGTCGTCCTGGCCGTCGGCGCCGCTCAGATCCCGGACCTCGTGGGACAGATCGTCGCCCATGAGAAAGCGGAATCCGTAATCGTGATCCCCGGCGGCCTCGAGGAAAAATCCGGCAGCGGCGAGACCGTATCGAAGCTGAGCGCGACCATCGCCGACTCACGACGCCTCCCTTGGCGCGGCCCCGTCATCAACGGGGGCAACAGTCTCGGCATACGCTCGCGGCCCGGTCGATACGACACCATGTTCATCCCCAAACACAAGCTGGGTGATCGGCGACACGGGGACGGAAGCGTAGCGTTCATCTCTCAGAGCGGAGCGTTCGCGATCGCGAAGGGCAGCACGTTGTCGTCGGTGGACCTTCGCTACACCATCTCGATCGGCAATCAAATGGATCTCACCATCGGCGATTACCTCGAATACCTGGAGACAGATCGAGCGATCGACATTTTCGCCGTGTACGTCGAGGGTTTCAGAGCGCTGGACGGCGTGCGTTTCCTGGAGGCGGCGAAGAAAATCACGTCTTCCGGTCGGACGGTAATTCTCTACGCTGCCGGTCGGAGCGAGGCGGGCGCCCGCGCCACTGCGAGCCACACCGCATCTGTGGCCGGAAACTACGCCGTGACGCGTGACCTCTCGCTCGGTGCCGGCGTGGTGGTGGCGGAGACGTTGGCCGATTTTGAGGATCTGGTCATGCTCTTTCACGCCGTGCGCGGGAGGGAGTTAAGGGGATTGCGCTTGGGCGCGGTCTCCAACGCCGGCTTCGAATGCGTCGCCGTGGCCGACAACCTGGGCGCATTCCGCCTGGAGCCGTTTTCGCCACGCACGGTCGCCGCCATCCTCGATATCTTCCGGCAGACGGGCGTGGACAGGATCGTGGACGTGCACAATCCGCTCGACCTCACGCCGATGGTCAACGACGCCGGTTACGAGGCGGTCATTCGCACCGTCATGGACGACGATGAAGTGGATGTGGGGCTCGTCGGCTGCGTTCCCCTCAGTCCGGCGTTGAACACCCTGACGCCGGGGCCGGGACACAAGGAGGACCTCGGCTCGGACGGCAGTATCGTCCGGCGGATGATCAGGTTGAACCGCGAAATCCAGAAACCGTGGATCGCCGTGGTCGACGGGGGCTCTCTGTATTCGGCGATGCGTCAGCAGTTGACGGAGAACGGCGTGGCCACGTTTCGGACGGCGGATCGTGCGCTGCAAATCCTGTCCATCTTCTACGAGACCTCCCTCCGCAAACCGCCCGGAATCATCGCCTAGCTGCGCCAGAACCCCTAGGGGACCGGCACCCGGCGGGCCGGTTTGGACTTTCACCTCTATCTCAAGATATGTGTTTATCTCATTGTGATATATGGTCTTGTGTGTTATGATGCGGAGCCGCGACGATGCCCTTGCCAACACCGTTAACCCGGTTTATATTCAACTCGAATGCAGAAAAAACACGGGACAACGAGGATCATAGAACTCAACAGGAGGTGAGACCATGGCGGCGCCCGGAACGAAGCGTGCCGAGATCATCAACGATTTTCTCGCCAGCACGTTGATCTTCTCGACCGCGATGACCGACCTCATCGACGAGCAGGCCCGCAGAGTCATCGGCAAGAGCTTCACGATGCCGCAATTGAAACTGCTCAAACTGGTGGCTCGAACCGAAGCGGGCACGATCAGCGACGTAGCTGCCTTTCTTGGGGTGAGCAACGCCGCGGCCAGCAAGGCGGTTGACCGCCTGGTTCGACGCGGCCTCATCGAGCGCAAGGAATCGGAGAACGACCGTCGCGCCATCCGCCTCTCGCTCAGCGACGACGGGAAACGCATCCTGGAACGGTACGAAGAGATACAGCTGAAGACGCTGGATGGATTGTTCCGGCAGTTCATGCCGCAGGATTTCATCGATGCCGGCGAACTCCTGGACAGGCTCTCGCTCGATCTCGTCGGTGCCAGTTCCCGGCCCGATGAACTCTGCTTTCGATGCGGCATCTACTTCCGGGACAAATGCCTGTTGAGGGATGCGACGAAACGGACGTGCTATCACCATCTCCACAAGCTCCGGCAGAAGCAGCGGAAGAGCTCCCCGCAAGGATGATCATCGGAAATGCACGAACTCGGTATCGCGACCAACATCATCGAGACCATCGCTTCCCAGGCCGGGCGGTTTGGTGGCGGCCGGCCCAGGAGGGTCGGGCTCCGGATCGGCGACTTGTCCGGCGTCGACAGGGACGCGCTCGATTTCTGTTTCCAAGCGTTGGTCTCGGACAGCGAGCTGGCGCCGCTGGAACTGGAGATCGAGCGGGTCCCCCACCGAAGGCGGTGCGAACCGTGCGGCCGCGAATTCGAGGTCGACGTGAACCGGTTCGACGCCTCGTGTCCTGTGTGCAGGAACCTGCACACTGACTCCGTTACTGGTTACGAACTCGAAATAGCGTACGTGGAGGTGGAAGATCAGTGAAGCGCGTGCCCGTCCAACAGATGGTCTTGAAGGAAAACGACCGCATCGCCATGGAGCTGCGCCGGCTTTTTGCCCGGCGAGGCCTGTTGGCCCTCAATCTCATCAGCTCTCCGGGCTCGGGCAAGACGTCCTTGCTCGAACAGACACTGCAACGCCTACCCGGCGACATTCGCGCTTCCGTGCTCACCGGTGACATCGCCACCGACAACGACGCGATGCGCCTGGCGCGTTTCGGATCGGCCCGTCAGATCACGACCGGGGGTTCGTGCCACCTCGACGCCAAGATGGTGGAGAGCGCGCTGGCTGAAGTGACGGCCGGTCAGTTGGACATCCTGTTCATAGAGAACGTCGGCAACCTCGTCTGCCCCGCGGGATTCGACCTGGGCGAAGACGCGAAGGTGGTGGTGCTGAGCGTCACCGAAGGCGACGACAAGCCCCTGAAGTATCCGAACATCTTTGTTCGATCGGAGGTCATGATCCTCAACAAAATTGATCTCCTGCCTCATGTCCCCTTCGACATCGACACGGTCTATGCGAACGCGCAAAAGATTCACCCCGGCATCGAGATGATCCGGACTTCGTGCACCACCGGCGAGGGCATCGACCACTGGCTCGCGTGGCTCCGCCGTCGCCTGGAGCGTGTCCGCTCCCGGCCGGTGGCATCTTGATTGCCGGGAAACGAATGGGCTTGCCGCTCATCGCGCGTCGCTCTTGCAAAGCCCTGAGGTTTTCGGCTACAGTACCAGGAAGCTTGACACAGGCAGTCCGCGCCGTCGGGATGGCCTGCAAAACGCCACCACCATCACATGGTCCGGGAGGTATGCGATAGTGCCAACCAAAACAATAGCAATAAGTTACGAGGGCGAGGGCTCGATGATCCAACGCCCAGACCCGGAAGGATTCCGCCAGTGGAACCGGAAGAAGAACAAGCGATTGGTCGACAAGCTCATGACCGACGAAGAGGCGATCGAGCGCTTCGTCAAGAGCGGTGATTACCTCGGCTTCGAGCTCTATGGCACCGTCCGGTGTCCGATGACGCTCACGCGCGCGCTGGTTCGTTCGGGCAAAACCGATTTCCGGGTTGCCGGCCAGGGCGTGCACGAACTCGACATGCTGTTGGCCACGGACCGGATCCGGGAGATCGACTTCACCTACATCGGCCTTGAAGTGTACGGCGTGGATTCCAATGTCCGCCGCGCTGTCGAGAGCGGCAAAGTGAAAAACGTGGTGGAGTGGAGCAACGCGGCCATCACGTGGCGGTTCAAGGCCGCGGCCATGGGTGTGCCCTTCATACCGGCGAAGTCGATGCTGGGAACCGACACACTCCGCCGTAGCGCCGCCAAGGTCATCGAATGCCCGTTCACCGGAGAAAAGGTGTGCCTGATTCCAGCGCTGGTCCTGGACGTCGGCTTCATTCACGTGAGCCGCGCCGACAAGCATGGCAACTCGCAGATCGACGGCATCAGTGGGTTCGCCTTCGAGATGTCGCGCGCGTGCAAGCGGCTCGTGGTGAGCGCCGAAGAGATCATCGAAACCGACGAGATCCGGGCGCATCCCGATCGCACCATCATCCCCTACTACCTCGTCGATTCGGTGGTGCACGCGCCGTACGGCTCCTGGCCGGGCGAGATGGCCGGATATTACGAGCGTGACGAGGAGCATTACAAGATGTACGTCGAGAAACAGGCGACGGCCGAGGGGATGGCCGGATACGTCCAGGAATGGATTTTCGATCTGCCGAATCACAAGGCGCTGCTCGAGAAGGTCGGCATGGACCATCTGCGGGGCCTGAACATCAGAGGAGACTGGTTATGAGCGAGAAATACAGCTCGTCGGAGCTGCTGATCTGTCTTGCGTCCCGGATCATGGAGGATGGGACCACAGCGTTCATCGGCACCGGCATTCCCATGCTGGCCGCCAGCCTCGCCCAGAGCATGCACGCCCCCAATCTGGTAGCGGTGTTCGAGTTCGGAGGAACGGGGGCCATCCTTGAGAAGCTGCCTCTCGCGGTCGGCGACATGCGCACCTTCAACAAAGCGGTGCACGCGTCCGGCATCTGCGACATCATGGAAACCTCGCAGCGTGGGTTTATCGAATACGGCTTCCTGGGCGGAGCGCAGATTGACATGTACGGCAACCTCAACTCGACGGCGATCGGCGACGTTCTTCATCCCAAGGTCCGTTTGCCCGGAAGCGGCGGCGGGAATGATGTGGGCAGCTGCTGCTGGCGGACGATTGCCGTCATGCCCCACGACAAGCGGCGATTCGTCCAGAAGATCGATTTCGTCACGACGCCGGGATACCTCACGGGTCCCGGTGCCCGAGAAGAAGCCGGCCTTCCACACGGCACCGGTCCCTATCGCGTCGTGACCAGCCTTGGAGTGCTTGGCTACGACGATAAGACCAAGCGCATGAAACTGTTGTCCGTGAACCCGGGTGTGACGGTTGAGAAGGTCGTCGAGAACACGGGCTTCGATCTTCTCTTGGAGAAGGAGATCTCCCATAACCCACCACCCACGGACCAGGAACTCGACATCCTGCGAACCAAGATCGACCCGGACGGATTGTATCGGTGAGCCACGCCGCCGACCCTTGGCGCCGGCCGTCGTGCAGCGTTGTGCGCACGGGACAGAAGCGGTATATTGTGATTGTGACACCATCGATGCGCACCACCTGCCTCCGGCGCAGGCTCGGTTCTCTGCTCATGCTGGCCTTGGCAATGACGCTGGCCGCGTGGCCGGTCGCCGCCGCCTCCCCCGATGCGCGTTCCCTGATATTGGCGTCCGACCCCACGGGCACGGCCGCCACGCGGCTGATGGACGGCGGAGTGATGGTGGTCCGCGACCTCGGCACCCATGCGCTCGCCGTGGTCGACCGGAACGCAAGCGAGCAGGTCGCCGATCTCGGCCTATTCTACGTCGTTTTGGACGACGCCATCGAAGGCAAGACGTACTACACGGTGGTGCCCACACGGCGCGCGAGTTTGAGCCAACTGCCGGGCACCGCGCGCATCCTGTATCGGCTTGATCCCGGCGCTGTGATCGAGACCACTCCGGAGGGGGCGGAAGCGATCGCAGGCATGGGATTCGAAATCGCACGGGTGTTCATCCGGCCCATCCGCCGGACGGCGAGGCAGACTCCGTTCACGGTGGATCGGGCACCCGCGCAAACCGACACGCTCATCGAAGCCATGGTCGCCGCCGTCTCCAGCAGCCAGATCAACGCGACCGTCCAGCGCCTGCAGGATTTCGAAACGCGTTGGGCCATACACGACAGTTGTCAGGCGGCGGCAAACTGGATATACGCGCAGTTCCGATCCTTCGGAATCGACAGCGTGTACTTTCAGAAATTCAGTGAACTCTACGTGGACAACGTGGTGGCCAGGATCCCGGGCAAGACCAACCCGGATGAGATCGTCCTGATCGGCGGGCACTACGACTCCACCAGCCCCGATCCCTACGGAAACGCACCCGGCGCGGACGACAACGCTTCGGGAACGGCTTGCGTTCTCGAGTGCGCCCGGACACTCTCGCCGTACAAATTCGACCGGACCATCGTGTTCGTCGCTTTTGGCGCGGAAGAACAGGGGCTATTGGGTAGCGAGTTCTACGCGGCACGGGCCGCTACGCGTGGGGAAGACATCGTCGCCATGGTGAATGTCGACATGATCGGTTACGTCGCCGCCTCGGACAGCGCTGACCTTGACATCATCGATAACTCGTCCTCGACCTGGTTACGAGACCAAGTTATGAACGTGGCCGCCACGTACGTTACCGGCTTTCCGCTGGTCGACGGAATGCTCCCGGTCGGAGCAGGCAGCGATCACGTGTCCTTCTGGGACCAGGGTTATGACGCGATCATGTTCTTCGAGGACACCAGTCAGTACAGCCCATGGATACACTCCGCCCTCGACGTGGTGGGAACGAGTTATAACTCCCCGGCTCTTGCCTATGGTTCGGTGCGAACGGCCGTCGCGCTGATAGCCGATCTCGCGGGGCCGAAGCCCCTCCCCACCGGTATCGCGAACGTGCGGCCGGCCGCACCCGCGGTCACACTGGACCAGAACATCCCCAATCCTTTCAATCCGCGAACGGCGATCCGTTTCCACGTGGCCCCGCCCGGCGCGCGCATCACCCTGACCCTGTACGACGCCACCGGCGGGCATGTGCGCACGCTTGCGGACGGAATGCACGGGGAGGGGACCTATGTCGAGTGGTGGGACGGCAAGGACGGAAATGGAAACGCGGTGGCCAGCGGAGTGTACATCTGCCGACTGAAGGCCGGTCCCGTCACGCTCACTCGGAAGCTCGTCCTTGTACGCTGAGCGGACGCATCCTCACGAGCGGATCATCGTCAACAACATCTTGAATCTCTGTGTCGCCATGAGGGCGTGAGGGACGTTTCCGGGCATCACCACGGATTCACCTGCCCGCAGCACGTGGGGTTCCCCCCCGATCGTTATTCGAACCTCTCCGTCGAGGACCTGGACAAGGGCATCGAAGGGAGTGGTGTGTTCGGAGAGTTCCTGGCCGCGGTCAAAGGCGAAAAGCGTCACGTTGCCGGCGGGCTTCTTGAGGAGAGTTCGACTCACGACCGCGCCGTCCTGATAGACGATCGACTCGACGAGATTCTCTTTGCGAGTTTCCATGGTACTCCACGCTGTTTCCGGCCAGTTCAAAGCAGAGCAGGGCGGTACGGATGGATTATACACGCCCTGCCGCGACTGCGCCAGGTGGGCACTAGCGTCCCTTCGGTCGGCTCGGCACCCGCTCCTGAACTATGGGCTTCCGCACGGCCGCGAAACCGTTGTATAATCCATCAATTGCGTTGAATCGGCGCGGCGCTCGCCCCCGCCGTCTCCCCCACGGAAAATCCTGTTACGGAGATTGCCGAATGGTTCGGAAACTGGATCGGAACACCCTCGTGGAAGCCGGAGCATCCGCTGCTGAGGCCGAAGACATCCTTAGCAGGTTTTCCGCGTTCCCTGGGGATGCGCCTGCGATTGAGGTCTGGTCGGGGCTGGCGCGGTCGGCACTGTCCCCGGGTCTTCCCTTCCCCGTCCACCGGCTCGTGTATGACGCTGTCTTCGCCGAGTGGGACGAAGCGCTCTCGCCTCGGCCGGCGTGGCGGCCGACACCGGAGGAGATCGCT